>NZ_KV803709.1:0-15387 GCF_001811125.1 Anaerococcus sp. HMSC068A02
TCCATTAGACTTGTGTCTATTACTTTTTGGTCCACTTCTATTTCTTCTTCTTGTGGCTTTGGCTTTTCTTCTTTTTCTTTTTCTTCTACTAAATTTTTATCGGATTCTTTTCCTGATAATTGGAAGTTTACATATATTGTCTTTGGTGTATTTGGATTTTCTTCTTTGACCAATGTATATTTAACTTGTCTATTTACTGGCGATTTATCGCTTGTGTACTCATAACGATTACCTTTTTTGGAGACTGCTCTAAGTTTTACTTTTTCAAATTCAAATGATGTTGGTGCATCGATAACTTGATGATCGGAAATATTTCTTTTATCTACGTAATCCATTTCAACTTTATCGACTTTGTACCACTTATTTCCATCTGCGCTGTATTCTAATCCGATTATATAATCTTTACTATATTTTCCGATTAAAATTCTAAAGTCATCATAGGATAGTGATTTTTGGTGGATTACTTTTGCTTTTATAATTTTTTTGTCAGCATAATTTTTTAAGTCGCTTCCGTTTTCTATTATTTTGCCATTTTCGTCTGTAATGCTAATTCCATTTTCTTTGAAATCTTTCCATTCTACTTCTTTTTGACTTCCATCTTTTTTGATTAAGTTTACTTTCATTTCTGTAAAATCAACTCCATCGCCTTTGTTTACTTCTATGTTTTTATTTTTTGGAGCTGTTATTGTGATTTCTTTTACATCTGAATTTGTAATGTAATCATTTGATGATTTTTTTGTCGCCTCTCTCGCTGCTGATGATATTCCACTAGCACTAACTGTCGCACCTGTAACGCTATCAAATAATTCTTTTGACTTATATTTTTTGGACATATAAGCTTTAACTGTTCTTGAAATCAGCGTTAAATCTGATTCTGAATTATCATTTCTATATCCGTTAAGATTTTTTGCATATTCTGCACCAAAAAGTTCTAACGCTTTTGCTTTTGGGTTACTACTTTTTCTTATTGTTTCAAAATACTCTCTGTATAATCCCATTTTTGCAAGATTTAATCTTGCATCTTTTCCTTTGATAAAGGATAAAACTTTTTCTGCTTTTTGTCTAAATGGTCCCATATCATCGCCGTATTCTGAATTTTCTCCTACTCTTACTTCAGAAATTTCTCCATTTTCGACTTTTATATATGTTCTGATTTTTCTTGTATTGATATATCCAATGCCCCATCCTGTATATTCTCCGTCTTTTAATGGTTGATTGTTATAATATTTTTTAAGGGCGTCATCTATTTTTTCTTCGCTTGGTTTTTCTGGTTTCTTATCTTCTTCTGGCTTTTGTTGGTCTGGCTTTTTGTCAGGTTTTGATGGACTATTTTCAACTCCAGCTTTTGATACGGCATTATTTATAGCATCTATTATTCCTTTGCTTGAGAATGTTGCTCCTGATACTGTATCTACGTTTTTGCCAGGCTTACCAAGCATTTTTGAGATTACTCCTTTTGATTTGCTAAAATAAGGATCATCTTCTTTGTGTGAAAGGATTTCTACTTTTGTTATTGAACCTTTTGCTATGGTTACTTTTACTTTTATTGGACCATTAAAGCCTTCTGCTACTCCTTCGTAGACACCATCTTTGTATTGCTTGTAAATCTTATTATCTTTACTTGGTTTTTCTGGTTTTTTATTTGGTTTTTTTGCTTGAGTTGTATTTGATGGTTTTTTATTTTTATTATCAACATTTTTGCTTCCACCTGCTTTTGATAGAGCATTTCTTACTGCATCAAGTATTCCTCTACTTGAATATGTTGCACCAGAAACTGTATCAACACTTTTGTCAGCTTTTCCTAAAATTTTTGATATAACTGATCTTGCTCGACCAAAATATGGATTGTCATCGCTGTGTGAAAGTATTTCCACATTTGTTATTGAGCCTTTTGATATGGTTACTCTAACTCTTATTGGCCCATTAAATCCTTGACCTGAGCCTGTGTAAACTCCATCTTTAAGGTCTTTATTTCCAATTGCTACTGTCCCTTTAGCATTTGCTCTTTTATTACTATTTGATGCTTTATTTACAGCTTGTACTTTTGCATTTTCCTTAGAGCCAGCTTTGTGAAGGGCATCAGCTACTGCCATTTTTATAGCGTTTGATGATACTGTTGCTCCTGTTACTGAATCTACATTTACACTTCCACTACTTAAAATTTTATTTATTACAGCATAAGCCCTATTAAAATATTCTGGTGTTTCATTTTGTGAAACAACGTCAATTGTACTTATTTTTCCATTTTTTATGATTACTTTTACGGTTAAATTTCCACCATATCCATTTGCACTACCAAAATACTCTCCATCTTTTAAACCTTCTACTGGTTTTTTATCTTCTTTTTTAGCTTTTTCTTTTATTTTTTCTTTCGAACCAGCTTTTTGGAGTGCTTTTAAAACAGCATCCTTTATAGCATTTGATGATATGGTTGCTCCTGTAACAGAATCTACATCTACTTTTCCTGTTCTTAAAATTTCTTTTATTATCGCTGAAGCCTTTTTAAAATATTCCTCAGTTTCATTATGGGATAAAATCTTGATGTCTGTTAATTTTCCATTTTTAACAGTTATTCTAACAGTCAACAAACCACCATAACCTTCAGAACTTGCTTCGTATTGACCATCTTTTAAATCTGTTGCAAGACGAGCGCTATCGCTTACTATTTTATCTTTTTTTTCAGCCGCAAGCTTATTTTTTTCTAAGACAAACATAGACGATTTTATCATAGCCATAGACGCTAATCCTACAATAATAAAGGTCAATACTTTCTTTAAAAATGTATTTTTCATCTTTCCTCTTTACAAAATATATTTAGGTTATTAAAGGTAACCTAAACCTTTTTGATTTTCATTTACATAAAAATCTTAAAAAATTATTGAGTTGTGGAGTATAAACTCCAAATTGCAAATAAATTAAATAATCTATTTTGCAAGGATGAATTTTTAGATATTTTTCAAAATGTTTAAATCAATTTTAATTTCTATCTAAAATATTCGGTTTATAAGTCTTGATATTGGTAAAAATAACTTTGCTTTTCTCATTTTTATAGTATTTTTAAAAATAACTAATTTTTATTTGATATTCTTAGTAAAGTTTTCCATAATATTTTTATCTAATCAAATATTTTGCCGAATAAATACAAATCTAAATCCTTATAAATTTTTATAATTAAAACCTTTATATGATTACTTTATTCGCTTTATAATCTAGCTATATTTTTTTCAATATCAATTTTTATTTTTTCACTTTTCCCCCTTTCTAAAAATTTATAAATTCTTACAAGTTTTTTTATTTAAAAACCCGTTAGTTCTAATAGTGATAATCACTATCTGTTCCATTATACAAAATTGTAGAAAAAAACACAATATTTCAATTTATTTTTTTGTTAAATATAAAAATTTTTAAAAAAACTAAAAAACCAACAAAATCCAAGTCTTTAAAATATTTTTACTATAAATTAAATAAGGCTAAGTATAATATTTTAAATTAAATTTATGTCAAAAAAATTCAAAGATTTCAAATCAAACGCCATTTCCTTTAAATTAATTGATACTTTGGATTATTTTTTAAATTTCTTCTATTTTTACAAAAAATTTTTATAATACAAAAGTCTGATTTTCTTAGATTTTTTGCAAATAAAAAACTGCTGTAAAATAGAAATATCTATTCTACAACAGTTTATAAAATTTATTTTATAAATCATCCTCAATAACTGAAGATTTAGAATAAGCTGAAACTTTTCCTTCAAAGAAATCTGTTTTTACTTGGTTTGGATCTGAATATTCACTTACCCATTTCATTGATTGAGGTTCGTCTTCATATCCTTCATAAATTGTTCCAAGTCCAAGTCCTTTTGCCCTTAGATTTCCCAAATATTTTATATAATCTTCAATCATTTGTGAATTTAATCCTTGGATTTCATCTCCAATGGCATATTTTCCCCAGGCAATTTCTTGTTCTACTCCTTCTTTTAATAGTGATAAGTAGAATTCTTTTAATTCGTCAGTAAATAAGTCTGGTCTTTCTTCTTTTAAGTCATTTATCATTGACCTAAATAGCCACAAGTGGGTATTTTCATCCCTATTGATATATCTGATTTCTTGTACAGTTCCTGGCATTTTGCCATTTCTTCCAAGATTGTAGAAAAATGAAAAGCCTGAATAGAAATAAATTCCTTCTAGTATATAATTTGCAATCAAAACTCTCATCAAATTAAATTCGCTATCATCTTTAATAAATTCATTGTATTGGTCGCCAATAAATTTATTTCTTTTTAAAAGATGATCATCTTCCTTCCACAAATACAAAATTCTTGTTCTCTCATCAGGAGAGCAAATTGTATCAAGTATGTAGGAATAAGATTGGGAGTGAATTGCCTCTTGGTAGGTTTGAATAGCAAGACAAAGATTTATCTCATTTGCTGTTATATAGGTTTGAAGATTTGGCAAATTTGCAGTTTGGATTGAATCAAGATAGGTCAAAAATGACAAAATCCTATCATAAGCCTTTTTTTCAGCCTTAGATAAATTCCTATAATCTTTTATATCTTGGTTTAAATTAATTTCTTCAGGAATCCAAAAATTGTTCATAGCTTGACGGTACCAATCGCTTGTCCATGTATATTTTACATTGTTAAAATCATTAAGATTGGTTGTATTTCCATTTATAATCCTTCTTTTAGAAAGATCAATATCCCCATCCTCATTAAAAATTCCTCTTTTAGAAACTTCTTCCTTATATTTTTTTTCCATGTTTTTGCCTCCTATCTTATGGGAAATAATTATTTATAAACTAATATTTTTAATTTTATACCCCATTTTCAAAATCGAACTTATATTTTTACTTTTAAATAATTATAAAATATTTAAAAACTATTAAAATTTTTTTCTTTGCTAAATATTTTATCTAAATTAATTCAATACTTCGTTAAGTTAGGGCGGAGGAAATGGGGGGGGTAGAATTCTACCCCTTTTTCCTATAAAATCTTAAATAATAATTGAAAGAAGCGAAGCTTCTTACAAAATTAGCCCGCGCAGCGGTCGGTTGCAGGGGGTTAATAAAGTAGGGGCTTGGGGATATAATTAGCTTGAAATTGTGCCAGTGGTACAATTTCAATAATTATACCGCGGACTTTATTCGTAGTTTTAATTTTAAATTGAATTTTGATTTAAGATTTTTTTAATTTTAAAAAGTAAGTTAGCGTGGTAAAAGGAGAGAATCAAAACTCCCCCTTTCTTCCCCCAAATCCGAAGTATTTTATTGTAAATTTTATTTACTTAAAAAATCAAAATCTATGATGCACATGAATCACAATCTTCTACTTCAAGTGATTTTCCTCTTACATAATATAGGGATTTTACTCCTGCTTCCCATGCTGTTAGGTAAATATTTAAAATCTGTCTCATTGTGTATTCTGTTGTTATATAAACATTTACTGATTGGGCTTGGTCTATGTGTCTTTGTCTTACTCCACAAGCTCTCATTGAAATATTTTGGTCAATATTATAGGCATTTTCGTATAGCCAGAAGGTTTTTGTATTTAGTCCTGGAGCAACTCTTGGTACTATTGCTCCCTTTTTTTCTTCTAGGAAATATTTGTTCATTATTGGGTCAACTCCTGCTGATGTTCCTGAAATTATTGAGGTTGATCCTGTTGGAGCTACTGCCAATAAATATCCATTTCTAAGTCCATTTTCGTGAACGTCTTTCTTTAAATTTTCCCATCTTTCGCTTTCATATCCTCTTTGTTTGAAATAATCTCCATTATCCCAATCACTTCCATCAAAACAAGAATATGATCCCTTTTCTTTTGCAATTTCATTTGATGCTTTGATTGCAAAATAGTTTATATCTTCATAAACCTTGTCTACAAAATCAAGATGGGCATCTTCTTCTGACCATTTTATATCATTTTTTACCAACATGTGATGGTAACCGCTTGTTCCAAGTCCTATTGCCCTGTATTTTTTGTTGGTTACTTTTGCATAAGGAGTTGGGTAATAATTTAAGTCTATTACATTATCAAGAGCTCTTACTATTGTTGAAACAACTTCTTCCAATTCTTCTTTGTCATTTACATCAATATTTCCAAGAGTTAGGCTTGCAAGATTACATTCTACAAAATCTCCAGGTTTGGTTGTATTTACAATCACAGTTTCCCCATCAACAGTTTTAATTTCTTCGCTAACTGTCTCAGATGGGCTCATATTTTGGGCGATTTCTGTACAAAGATTTGATGAATAGATAATTCCCTTGTGTTTGTTTGGATTTGCCCTGTTTACTGCATCTCTATTAAAAACAAAAGGTGTTCCTGTTTCTGTCCATGATTTTATCAAAAGCCTAATCAAATCTTTTATTGCTATTACTCTTTTTGAAATTTCCTTATCATTTACAAGCTTTTTATAAAATTCTTCAAATTCTTCCCCATAGGTATCTTCGATTGATTTGCCATATTTTACCAAAACTTCGTGAGGATCAAACATGTACCAATCTCCACCAATATTATCCCTACATTCTTTCCAGAAAAGATCTGGAACACAAACTGCTGGGAAAATATCGTGAGCCTTCATCCTATCATCGCCATTATTTGTTTTTAAAGATAAAAATTCTGGTATATCCTTGTGCCAAATATCCAAATAACAAGCAACTGCACCTTGTCTTACTCCAAGTTGGTCAACGGCAACCGCAGTATCATTGGCAAGTTTTATCCATCTTATAACTCCACCTGCCACATTTCTAATTCCTCTAATATCAGAACCTTGGGCCCTAACTTTTCCAAAATAAAGTCCCATTCCACCGCCGTGTTTTGAAACTTGGGCAAAGTTTGTGATTGAACGGTAGATTCCTTTTAAGGTATCTGGAACTGTGTCTATAAAACATGAAGAAAGTTGGTTAAAGGGCTTTCTTGCATTGGTCATTGTTGGAGTTGCCATAGTTGCCTTTAATTGTGATAAAATATCATATAATTTTTTGGCAAAAGAAACTTGATCTTTTTCGCCAATGGCAAGGTGCATAGAAATTCCCATAAACATTTCTTGGACACTTTCAATATATTCTCCCTCAAAGGTTTTAATTAAATATCTTTTTGCAACTAAATCAAGGCCTGAATAAGTAAATAATTTATTCCTATCTTCTTTTAAATATGCTCCCAATTCTTCCAAATCCTTATTGGTATAAGATTCTAAAATATATGATCCATAAAGACCAGCTGAAGTTAGGTATTGAACTTTTGACCTAAAATCAACAATTCCATATTTTTCTTCGCTAAGGCTAATTTTTAAATTAATCAAATGAATCATAAACCTTGCAGCAATAAATTCCCAATCAGGAGCTTCCTTGCTTGTAAGCTCACTTGCGGCCTTGATAAGGGCGTTTAACAAGGCTTCCTTGGTCATGTTTTTCTTGGTAAAGGATTCAAATTTTAAATACAAAGACTCGATTGGATATCTTTGATTGTCATACTCATCATTAATATCTTTGATTATAGAAAGAGTATATTCATCATCAATAAAGGATTCAAAATCAGTTAGGACCTTCCTGTCCATATTGTGTTTTGCCCTATAAAGAATGTAAGATTTTACTTCTTTATAATAGTTATTTTCAATAAGCTCAAGCTCAACCAAATCTTGAATTTCTTCAACAGTAACTACATGGTCTTTTGGGTATCTTTCCTTGATTGTTTTTTCTATATTAAGAGAAATTCTATCCAAATTTTCATCGCTAATAACAGAATCAACAGACCTAAAAGATTTAAAGATTGCACGATTAATCTTTTCCCTTTCAAAGTCAACAACTTGACCATCTCTTTTTTTAACTTCCATATCCACCCCTAAATATTGTTATTTTTATATTTAATCCACTATATATAGTGGTAATTTCGAAATTTCTACCTAACAATCATATCACAAGATAGGAATTTTAAAAAGTATAAAGTACTTATAATTTTTTAAAAAACAATCCCTATAGATTTAATATAAAATCTTATAGGGATTATTTTTTTAAAATTGATATATTTTTTTATTTTTTATTTTTAATTTTCTATTAAATGAATTTAACAAATTAGGATTTGTCGAATGGCTTACGCAAATAATTATTTTATTTTCTATCTCTTTAATTATTTGAGCTACTAAATTTTCATTATATGTATCAAGACCTGATGTTACTTCATCAATAATAATCATAGACTTATCTGAATAAATAGCTCTAGCAAGATCTATCCTCTTTTTTTCTCCTCCCGAAAGAGTTGTTTTATCTATCTTGTAATTGAGATTTCTGTTTTTTATTAAATAGTTTAGACCTACCATATCTAAAATTTTTAAGCATTTATCATAATTTTTGTCCTCATCAAACAAAGTTATATTATCTATTATTGATCCAGTAAAAATAATTGTATCTTGAGGGATAAAATATATATTTTCATAATAGGATTTTTTATTCAATTGAGATAGGGCATATCCATTTATAAATATTTTCTTATTCTCATTTGCGAACATTCCTAAAATCAAATTTAGAAAACTAGATTTTCCACTTCCGCTATCTCCTAATATAAGACATTTATTAGCAGATTTGATTTCCAAATTTATATTTTTTATTATGTAATTATTCGCAAATTTTAGGTCAACATTATCAAATCTTAACTTATCAATTTTTCCTATCTCTACAGTTCCTTTATCTATATTAGTTTCTTCTAAATATTCTAAATATTTATCAAAAATTTTTTTAGATGAAATAATTCCACTATATGAATCTGCAATTGACTGAATAGGACCTGCTATTGTTAGCATAAGTGTTGTCATAGCAATTAGCGATGGTAAATCTATCAAATTTTTATATACAAAAAATCCGCCGATTATCCAAGTTCCTGAATATAATATATTTCCCAAACCATAACTTATGGCAAATGTTTTTGCCAATGATGATTCGAAAATAATAGATTTATCTTTCAAAATATCTGCTAATTCGCCTAGTTTATTATTAAAATATGAGCCTAGCTTGGATATTTTTATAAATAAAATATTTTCTGAAAATTCATCAAAATTTTCAAGATAAGCACTCTTAGAATCAAGTTCTTCTTCTTTTTTATTGGATAAAATTTTTCTAGAAATAAAAGGTGATAAAAATGGTATAAATGAGAATAATAGCATTATAAAAGTTAAAGTTCCTTGTATATAAATAGCTGATAAAAGAGATATAAAAAACATAAATATATACAATAATGAAGATAAAATGCCATTAAAATAATTATTTATAGCTTCAAGATCATTAATCATCTTGTTTTTAAAATCTTTTTTGTAATCCAAATTAAGATATGATATATCTTCCCTATCAATTTTTATAATCAAATCCTCCCTAAGTTTTTTTATTATATTATTTATAATTTTAGATTTGAATTTTCTAGGAAAATAATCAAACATAGCTTCAATAGTTAAATATGGAATTGCTATAAAACCCAAAAAAATAAGCTTTTTAAATTCCTTAGCTACAGCAAAAAATGTTAATTTTTGATACAAAAAAGCAGTACCTGCACTTAAAATTGCCGCAAAAAAACAAATAATAATATACATAATTAAATTTTTTTTATTTTCCAATAAATATTTTCTCATAATATCACATATCTAAAAAGAATTTAGAATTACCCTTTCTAACTTGTTTAACATATTCTTTAATATAATAATTAAAATCATAAGCATTGTTTGTACTACATTTGTAATTATTGCAATATATTAATCCTCTACAAAAACTATAATCATTACAGTTTTTGCATCTAAAATTTTCTTTTGAATTCTTATTAATGTTAAAAATTTCGAAAAAATATGGTTTAAAATAGACTAAGCTATTTTAAACCATATTTTTAATTTTCAAAAAGATAATCTACCACATCATCTTTTATAACAACCGTATCAACCAACATATCTGCCAAAGATTGTTTGTTTGGGCTAAATCCTATAATTAGGTACAAAATTTTTATAAAATTTTGAATATATCTTGCGAAAACTTCTCTTACCAAACAATCAAAAAAACTAAGTTTTTCATCGTTTAAAGAAATAACCCTAATTCCCATCGCCATTTTTCCTAAAGTTTGACCGTTATTCAAATAAGTTAAGATGAAAAAATATAACAAACAAATTCCTGTTTCAACCAAAGGATTTATTTCTATATTCATAATTGTTAAATCCGTTTTTATTTGAAAAATTTTCATAATAATATTTGAAAAAGAATAGGCAACTATAGAGTCTATTGTAAAAGCCACAAGTCTTAGGAAAAAACCAGCATAAGCAAATTGAGGTATGGATATTGTCTTTTGTACATTCAATGAGTTGTTTTCAATTGTTTCCATATTTTCCATAATTTCACCTATTTCCCATAATAATACATTGGTAGTGGAGATTCTTTTTCCATTAATTCTTTCAAAACACTAAGATCAGATGAAGAATTTTTTTCTACTAAATTTTGAGCTTTTGAAAATAATTTTTTTAATGAATAATCACTTCCTTCATATTCAAAAACTTCTGGATTATTTAATTTATAATCTTTTTTCATATCTTCAATTGCATCATCAAGATTTCCAATTTTATCTACAAGACCATTGTTTTTAGCTTGAGCTCCATCATAAACCCTGCCGTCTGCAAGTTTTCTAACTTGATCTTCTTTCATAGATCTACCTTGAGAAACAATTTTTATAAACCTATCAAATGACGAATTTATAAGGTCTTGGAAATATTTTTTTTGCTCATCTGTCATATCTTTTCCAATAGATCCTGCATCTTTCATCTTGCCTGTTGTAATATTTTGTTCTTTAATTCCATATTTTTCAAACAAACCTTGGAAAGATCTTGATGACATAATCACACCAATAGAACCAGTTAAGGTTTCATTTGAAGCATAAATTTTATCAGTTGGGGCAGAAATATAATATCCACCACTTGCAGCCATTGTCTTCATAACTGTAAATACAGGGATTTTTTTGTCAGTTTGAATTTCTTTTATCTTATTTGCAATTTGTTCAGAATTATAAACAGCTCCACCTGGAGAATTTACTTGCATAATTACGCCTTTAACAGAATCATCCTTGTATATATCATCAAGTTGTTCCATAAAAGAATCATAAACTTCTCCATCTCCGATTGCTCCCTCATAAGAAATAAGAGCAATTTTATTTTTCTTATCCCCATCTTCTACAATATTTTTATTTGCAGTAGCTGAAAAAGGATTAAACTGATTTAAATATTCATTTTTTAATTTATCAGCTTGTTTTTCAGATATTTTATCGCTCCTATTTGATACAATAGAAGACGCTACAAACAAAAGTAGAGCAATAGCCACAGCTATCCATCTTTTGCCATTGTTTTTTTTCATATTAACTCCTTTAATTTTATATTTTATAATAACACTATATTATTCTAAATTTAAAGAATCAAGGATAAGAAAATAAGTTTTGATTTTTTTTAACAATTGAGTACAATGAAAAGGCAAGACAATTATCGTTGACACTAAGAGAAATTGTTTTTGTATAGTCTCTTAATTGAGACTATTTACATAAAGGATTTTTACCAAAAATCAAAAGGTAAAAGTCCATTTTTTTGTATGTTTTTAAAAATTTATTAATTTTTTCTTTAAAATAATTTTTATTTCAAAGAAATTTTTGCAAAAAAAATCCTGCCCTAAGGCAAGATTATTTTTTTATTTAATTAAAATTTAAAATCTATACTATCTACTATGTCTTCTCCGTCTATATATTTTTTATCTATTCCAAATAAATATGTTAGTATAAATCCTCCAACATATCCACCAAGAAGTCCAAATATATATCCTAGAGCTTTTCCATTATAGATTAATGGGATTAGGGCTAGTCCACTTGGGCCTACAGCTGTTGCTCCAATTGATCCTATTGCACCAATTATTGCTCCTCCAACTCCTCCACCAAGACACGCTGTTATAAATGCTTTTCCCATTGGTAGAGTTAGGGCATAAATTAATGGTTCTCCAATTCCTAAAATCCCAACTGGCAATCCACCTTTTGCTATTTCTGTTAATCTTTTATTTTTTCTACATTTTACAAGTATTGCTATTGCAGCTCCAACTTGTCCTGCTCCTGCCATGGCAAGAATTGGCAATAAATATGTTGCGCCTTGTTGTTCAATCATTGCAATGTGGATTGGTGTTAAAATTTGATGTAGTCCTAGCATTACCATTGGTAAAAATACTGCACCAAGAATAAATCCTGCAATTGCTCCACCCAATTCTATTACAGAATTAATTATTCCGATAAGTCCATTTGATATTAATCCTGCTATTGGCATTATTATAAATATTGTCAAAATTCCTGTAACTAATAAGGATATTGTTGGAACAATAATTATATCTAGTGAATCTGGAATTATATTGTGAAGGGCATTTTCAATTTTTACAAGTATAAATACTGCAAGAATTACTCCAATTACTCCACCTTGTCCTGGTAGTAGGGCTGAATCTAAAAACATATTTTTTAATGGCTCGTCTGGATTCATTGCTGAAAGATATACCATTCCTCCAATTACTCCACCCAAGCCTTCGTTTCCTTTAAAGACTCTTGCTGCATTTATTCCTATAAATATATTCAAATATCCATAAAGTCCTGTTTTTATTATATTTAAAACTTGAAGTACTGCTCCAAAATTTTCTTGTGAAAGTGAACCTGCTGTTATCATATTTTGCATAACAGAAGCAATACCACCTATTAGTCCTGCTCCTACAAAAGCTGGTATTAATGGAACAAAAATTGATGCTATTGTTGCTGAAAATGATTTAAATTTTGATTTATTTTGTTTTTCTTTTACTTTTGCTTTATTTTCTCTAGTTCTTTTTTCTATATCGCTTTCCATTTCTTCAGAAAATTTTGCATTTGCCATATTTGACATTTCTTTTGCTATTTTTTCACTTTTGCCAGGGCCTGTTACTATTTGAATTTGTTCGCCTTTTAAAACTCCCAAAACTCCATCAATTTTTTCAATTTCTTTGAAATTTACCTTGCTTTCATCTACAACTTTTACCCTTACTCTTGTCATACAATTTATAACTTCTGTTATATTGTCTTTTCCACCAAAATTTTCTATAAGGTCTATGGCGATTTTTTTGTTATCTTGTTTCATTGTATTCCCTTTCTTAAAAATCCTTCGTTCTCTTCCAACAATTCAAGTGCTTCTTTTTTGCTAATTGATTTTTTTTCCATTAAAATTGCACATTTTACCCTTCCATCTGCATCATCTAGTAATTTTTCTGCATGATTTTTATCGATATTGCAAATATCTTCAATCATTTTCAAAGCCCTATTTTTTAATTTCTCATTTGATACCCTAAGATCAACCATAAGATTATCGTAAACTTTTCCAATTCTTACCATTGAAGTTGTTGAAATCATATTCAAAACCATTTTTGTTGCAGTCCCTGCTTTCATTCTAGTAGAACCTGTCAAAACTTCACTTCCTGTATCTATTTCTATTGGATAATCTGCAAATTTTGAAATTTCAGAACCTATGTTGCAAGTTATCGAACCTGTTTTTGCTCCAAGTTTTTTTGCATATTTTAATGCACCAATAACGTAAGGCGTTCTTCCACTGCTTGCTATTCCTACAAGCAAATCATCTTTTGTAAATCCATGGTCTTCCAAATCTTTTTTTGCCAAATTTTCATCATCTTCTGCGTTTTCAATTGGATTTCTTAGTGCCTTATCTCCTCCTGCAATAATTCCTTTTATCATATTTTTATCTACAGAAAAAGTTGGAAATGCTTCAGACGCATCCAAAACTCCAAGTCTTCCGCTAGTTCCTGCGCCAATATAATATAAATGACCGCCCTTTTTAAATACATCTACAATAGCATCTGTTAATTTTTCAATATCTGGAATTTTTTCACCAACTTTTTTAGCTATTGTCATGTCTTCATTATTAATTATTTTTAAAATTTCTAGAGTTGACTTGGTGTCCAAACCCTTGCTCTTGTTATTTCTTGATTCTGTTGATGACAAGTCTATCACTTCCTCCTATCAAATCTAATATTCCAAGATGAGACTTATCTACATGTCCAATGATATTTCTCATCTTATCTTCTCCTATATCTTTTCTAATTATTTCAAGCTCTCCAGAATATCTTTTGGCATTTTTATTTAAAATTACTAAATCGCCCTTTTTTATTTTTCTATTATCGATTTTTTCAATCAATTTATAGGACCTTTTATTTCTTATCAAATAATCGCTTATATCCTCTCTAACTTCAATTTTTTTCAAATCTTTATAATCATCTTCCAAAAAAACATCTAAATTTATTAGCTTGTTTTTCTCATAATCTTCTATATATTTTTTATTTTTTTGTGAGATTCCTTCAGATAACAAGAGATTTTTTATTTTATACTTTCTTTTAAGTTTCAAATAAGAATAATAAGGATTTTCCCACCTATCTTCTTCCAAAGTTGGAAGACTTTCAAACATTGGTCCCCTAAAATTCATATCTCCTTGAAAAAAAGCAAAAATATCAATGCCAAATGCTTTTAACTTTTGATTTTTTTTAATAAATTCATCACTTCCAAGTCCTGAATATGAAAGAGGATAATAATTATGCCAAGCACTAATATTTGAAAAATTTGAATTTTTTTCTTTCAAATCCATTAGATTATTATAATCTATGGTCGATGCATTTATAGCCAATTTATTTTTTTTAGATAATTTAGCTATAAGTTCATTATTAAATCCAAAATCTAGCCTTATTATTATGTTTAAATCTAAAAGTTTAGGAAATTTCTCCAAAACTTCTCCATTTAAATCTACACAAACTTTCGTTTTTGAATTTTTTAACATATCTAAAAGCCACAATAATTTATCCATATTCTCGTCTTCCAGAGGATAGTGCATAGATGTAAACAAAAAATCATAATTTTTAAATTCTTCTAGCTTTTTTATAATTTCTTCTTTATTTTGATTAAGATACAAACTAAAACCTAACATAAATACTTCCTTTTTCTCCTAGAAAAGCTTTTCACATTTACATTATAAAACACTTGAAATAAAATTTCAAGTGTTTCTTTATATTTTTAAAATTAAATTTTAAGTTTATCTGTAAATTCTTTGGTAACTTTTAAATTATCAACTACATAATCATAATTTAATCCTATATAAGAAAAATATAAAATATCCGTTATGATTAAAGATGAAAATCTCGACGCAATTGCTCCATACCTAATTTCTTTTTCACTTGATGGAATTTTTATAAAAACATCAGAATCTTTTGCAAATTTTGAATTTTCATTTTTACTTATACTTATAAGAGAGGCTCCCTTAATTTTCGCATAATTAAATGATTCCAAAACTTCTTTTGTTTTTGCCCCATAAGTTATTGCAATTAAAAGATCATTTT
>NZ_KV803709.1:15487-62158 GCF_001811125.1 Anaerococcus sp. HMSC068A02
TTTCTCATAATACACATCTGCCCCTGCCCTTAATAATTTATAATAAAAATCTTCGCATATAAGTCCAGAACCTGCCACTCCTGAAAGATAAATTTTTTTAGCCTTATTTAAAATTTGACACGCTTTTTCAATTTTTTCTTCATCTATTAATGCATAAGTTTTTTCTATTGTTTTTTGTATATTTGCCTTAGACTTATTTATTATATCCTTTGTTTTGTCAGATTTTTTTATTTCATCTTCTATAAAATCACTTTCTTCTTCAAAGGCTTTTGCAATTGATATTTTCATATCCACAAAGGAATTATAGCCGATTTTTTTTACAAATCTTGTAACAGCAGCCTGAGATGATTTTGTATTTTTTGCAAGGTCAATGCTCGATTGTTTTATTATCAAGTCCTTGTTGTTTAATATATAAGATGCAATATTTTTATCTGTTTGAGTAAAACTATCTTTTTTATCTTCAATTCTAATTATATATTCCATATAAACCTCAAAACCCCAAAACATTTAATTTGAAGTTAATTTTATTTTCTATTTTTAATCTTTTTCCCTTAAAACAAAAAGAGCCAATTAGGCTCTTTTTATTATTCATCTTCTTGATTTGATTGTTCACTTGAGCCTAGGGCTATTGTATCATCTAAATCTTTATCTGAAGATTTTTCTTCATTTTCTTTCAAAGTTTCTTCCAATTCCTTTTTTAAATCTTCATTTGACATTTCGCTAGAATTTTCTTTTTTGTCATCTGATGTTTTTATATCATCTTCGATTGCTTTTTCTTCTAATGTATTTTCATTTGAAGGTTCTTCTTTAGGATTTTCTCTATTTTCTACAGGTTTTTTATTTAATATTTCCATAAATTGCTCGCCTGTAATTGTTTCTTCTTTTAAAAGGAAATCTGAAATTTCATGAAGTTTTTCTAAATTATCTTTTAAAATTTCTATAGCTCTCATGTGAGCTTGGGCAATAATTTTTCCAACCTTTTGGTCAATCTTATCTCCAGTTCCATTTGAAACTATCATTGATCTTTGACCTCCAAGGTATCTTCCTTGGATTTGTTCAAGTTGCATAAAGTCAAAGTCATCATCCATACCATAAATTGTTACCATATTTCTTGCTATGGCTGTGGCTTTTTCTATATCGTTGCTTGCTCCAGTGGTTTTTGCATTAAATATTAATTCTTCTGCACTTCTTCCACCTGCCAAGGTTACTATTTCATCAAATAGCTCTTGTTTTGTCATTATAAATTTCTCATCTTTGTCGACAGTCATTGTATAACCCAAAGCTCCACCAGTTCTTGGTACAATTGTAATTTTGGTTACTGGGGTTTTTTGTGTTTGAATTGCTGCAACAAGAGCATGTCCTACTTCGTGGTAAGCTATAATTTTCTTTTGATCATCTGAAATAACTGCATTTTTCTTTTGAGCTCCTGCAATAACTGTTTCGATTGATTCTTCAAGGTCTGTTTGGGTTAGTTTTTTACGTCCTTCTCTAACAGCTCTCAAAGCTCCTTCGTTTACAATATTTGCAAGGTCAGCTCCGCTTGTTCCTGCAGTTCTTTTTGCTATTTCTTCATAATCAATTTCATCTTCACGCTTAATTTTTTTTGCATGAACTTTTAATATATCTTCACGACCTTTTAGATCTGGAAGTTCTACTTGAACCCTTCTATCAAAACGTCCTGGTCTTGTTAGGGCTGGGTCTAGAATTTCTGGTCTGTTGGTTGCAGACAATAAAACTACTCCCTCAGTCGCATCAAATCCGTCCATTTCATTTAGCAATTGGTTAAGTGTTTGCTCACGTTCGTCATTTCCAGAATATCCAGAAACATCACGTTTTTTACCAATGGCATCTATCTCGTCGATAAATACTATACAAGGCGCTTTTTCTTTTGCTTGTTTGAAAAGATCACGAACCTTGCTAGCACCCATTCCAACAAACATCTCTACAAATTCAGAGCCTGAAATTGAGAAAAATGGAACATTTGCCTCTCCTGCAACAGCTTTTGCAAGAAGAGTCTTACCTGTTCCTGGAGGACCTACAAGAAGTACTCCTTTTGGTAAAACCGCACCGATTTCCTTGTATTTTTGTGGTCCATGCAAGAAATCTACTACTTCATTTAAGCTATCTTTTGCTTCTTCTTGACCTGCTACATCTGCAAAGGTCTTGCCGGTTTTGTTTTCCATATAAATTTTGGCATTTGATTTACCAAAATTCATAAAGTCTCCGCCGCCACGGCCTCCCATAGTCTTTGATAAAGACCTATTTGCCATATAAAATATTAAAAGTAAAAACAACAATGGCAAAATACTTGTAACAAACAAGGTAAGCCATGGGCTCATCTTTGTTTCAACTTCCTTGGTAAAGGTCAAGTTTTTGTGTTTTTTGCTAGCCTCAAGAAGTCTTTCAGTAAGGTCAGTATCAGGCCACAAGCCTGTGATAAATTTTTGCTTATCTCCATCAACTACCGCTGTGAAAGTGTAATTATAATCATCTTTTGTAACTTCTCTAACTTGTCCATTATCAATCATTGATACAAATTGAGAATAAGTTATCTCTTTTGGTTTTCCCTCAGCCCTAATTGGTTGCAAAATTTGTTGAATAACCAAAAAGGCCACAATGGCAATAATCCAATAATAGACTAGAGGCCTTTTGCCTTTTTTAAATGATGGCATCTATAAACCACTCCTAACAATGTAATCGTCTAATAAATTATCTAGTGAATCTAATTCATTAATTATTGTTTTTAAATTAGAATTTATTCTTTTTTCGTCTTCTTTAGGTCTAATCTTATCAAAATATTTGCTTACCTTTTCAGCAGCATCAAAACCCTTTTGTGTTAATTTTACATTAACAACTCTTTCATCTTCATCAGATCTATTTCTATCAACAAATCCTTGTTTTTCCAATTTTTTGCAAATATTAGAAATATTTCCGCCATTTACTCCTATTGATTTACCAAGATTTCCTATAGAAACTGATTCATCAGATGCTGATAGAGTCATAATCATTTTAAGTTGAAGAGTTGTAACGCCCATTTCTTGAGCTGTTTCTTGTAAAAGCAAATCTATCTTATGTGATATTTCCCTAATCATTGAAAATATAGAGTTATTAAATTCAAAAAATTCTATGTGTTTTCTTGTCATATAAACCTCCTTACAATTTATAGACTGTAATCTAGAATAGAATAATCTACTTAAATATTATTCTACATATAATACGACAATTTTCAAGTAAAAAGAAAGAATATTTTTGATAATTAATTTTAATTATGTATTAATTATGTTTTTTACAATTTTTATATTATTAGAGCTAACATTATGATAAATTTTTTTGAAATCAAAAAAATCTCCAAGCATAAAAAATAAATTATAAATGAATTTTTTTAAAATAAATTTAAGCAAAAAAATAATGCCACACTTCATTGCATGACATTAATTGTTTCACGTGAAACATTTTATTTATTTTTACTTATATAACTTGCCGCATTTAATCCAGCAATTTGTCCTTGACCTACCGCCTTATTTATTTGATAAGGTGTGCCAACTATATCTCCACAGGCAAATAGACCTTTTATGTTTGTTTTCATATCTAAGTCTACTTTTATATGGCTATTTTCAATCTTCACTGATGGTACAAGACTTTTTGGTTTTGAAGAATTTTTTATTACAAAAAATCCATCAGCCTTCAATTCTTCCCCATCTTCTAATATAAGACTTTCGGCCTTCAAAGCTCCTTGAAATTTTTTTGGCTTTTTGTTTATAATTTTAATTCCATCGTCAAGTTCTATAGGTTTTTTATTAGGATTTACAAAAATTGTTTGGCTTGCCATTTTATTTATAAAATTTGCTTCTTCAATAGCTTCTTCATTATATCCAACCAAGACTACTTTTTTTCCTTTATATAGGCTGGCATCACAAGTTGCACAATAAGAAATTCCTTTGGCAAAAAATTCATCTTCTCCTTCAATGCTTTTTCCCATATCAATTCCTGTTGCAATTATGCAAGCTTTTGATGTGAGCATTTTTTCGCCCAAATCTATTGAAAAATATTCTCCCATGGCATAAACTGCCTTTATTTTCCTATCCAATATCTTAACAGGATAATTTTTTATATGGTGTATAAAATTATTGTATAAGTCCAAGCCTTTTATATCACTGAATCCCAAATAATTTTTTATTGAGGAACTTTTTTCCAAGGCTTTTGATTTTTTTCCGATAATTAAAACTTTTTTTCCTCTTATACTAGCATTTAGACCTGCAGAAATTCCTGCAGGCCCAAATCCTATTATTATTAAATCATAATCCATTATTTAAGTTTTTCTATTTCTTCAAGTATTACTTCTTTAGCTTGAAAACCTACTAGAGTATTTTTTAAAACTCCACCTTTAAATAACATCATTGATGGAACGGCATTTACATTATATCTTCCTGCAAGGTCTGGATTTTCATCTACGTCTACTGAATATATTTCAAAATCAACTTCGCCTTCCATTTCTTCAAGAACTGGTTTTTGCATTTTGCAAGGTCCGCACCAAGTTGCTGAAAAATCTACTAAAACTATTCCTTCGTTTTCTAAAACGTGTGTATCAAATTCACTTGTATTTATTTCTTTCATAATATCCTCCATTTTTTCTCTTTAAATTATACCGTCTTAATTTTGCTCAACAAGCCCGCGCACATCTGTGACAGGAAGTGAAAATAAAATCCCTTTCGAATTTTCATCCAAATTCATCGCATCATAAATTGCTGATTTTACTTTCTCTGAAATTTCCTTTTTTATAAGCATTATGACAATATCTTTTTCAGGCTCTATAGTCATATTTAAAAACACAGATTTTTTTTGAATTCCAGATCCTCTGCCATGAACAACAGTTGCGCCTTTTGCTCCTTCTTTTTGGGATATTTCAATAACCTTATCTGCATTTTCTTTATTAACTATCACATACAAAGCTTCATATTCCATATCTGTTTCTCCTTTATAATCTACTGGTGTCGTAAACATTATAGATGTGTTTTTCTTATCAAATTTATCTTTTATTTGGTCTAATAAATCATTTACTAAATCATCATTTACAAGTGCTGAAACTATCTCTTTTTTTTCCTTATCAATTTCTAAAACTTCAAGAATATGCGCGTTAGCAGATCCTTCTGCCAAAAGGCAAGATATTGACTTAGCACCTTTTTCTTTTAATTGATTCATGATTTTTGACCCTTTAGATCTTGGTGTTATTATTCTTAAATATTTCATTATCCTTCTATGGCCTCCTTATAAAAAGATCCCATTATCATAATTGTAATCACTGGCATTAAAGCTACAAAGGCAATCACTCCAAATCCACCATCAATATTTCCTGCAACTCCTTGGCAAAAACCTAATATAAAAGTCGCAGTCATTGGCCCTGACGCAACTCCTCCCGAATCAAATGCAATTCCTACAAAAAGTTGGGAAACATTTCTTGATAAAATTAGAGCTATTAAAAATCCTGGAACAATTATCATCCATAATTTAAAGCCTTCTATTTTTATTCTAAACATAGCAAGCATAACCGCAAAAGCAACTCCAACAGAAAGAGCTTTCATTATTGAAGATTTGTGGATTGAACCTCCTGTAACTTCTTCGACTTGTTCTGCCAAAACAAAGACAGCAGGCTCTGCCAAAACTACCAAAAGTCCCAAAATAAATCCAATGATAGGTACAAATCTAAAATCAGAGTAATTCTCCCCCATAAGTCTTGCAAGCTCCATAAATCCACCTTCTACACTTGCCAAAAATATTATCAGCCCTAGGTAAGTGTAAATTAAACCAAGATTTATTGATTTTTTATTTTTAATTTTAAAAACTAGCTTATCCATTATAAAAAACACCAAAGTTATTGGTAAAATTGCAAAACTTGCCGATTTAAATCCTGAAATCAAAGCTAGTTGATGAGCTTGTTCTTCTAGCAAAATATTTTTTGAATTTATAGACATAGTCATCAAAAGTCCCGCAAGAATAGGTCCTGTTGATGCAATTCCTACAAGGCCAAAAGAATTTTCTTCTCCCTTTTTTTCTCCCTTTAATTTACTTACCCCAAGACCTAGAGCAATAATAAAGGGAGTTGTCATTGCGCCCGTAGTTGCTCCCGATGCATCAAAAGCTATAGCATGGCCCAAATCATTTACTATAAACATTAGAATAAAAATCACACCATAAATTATAAACATAAGTGTTGAAAGTTTTATTTCTTTAAATATCCTAAAAAGACCAAGAGAAATCATAAAGCCAACCCCAATCGAAATTATGGCTACTATTAATAAGGAAGAAAGCCCAATAGCACTTCTTACTTGATTTGCTAAAATTAAAAGATCTGGTTCTGCAATTGAAATTATAAATCCTATAAAAATTCCAAAAATAATAACTTTAATTATTTTTTCAGATTTTGCAATAAAATCTCCCATATATGTTCCAATTTTTGAAATTGATAGATTAACTCCAGTAAGAAAAATAGAAAGACCAAAAATTATCCCAATACATCCTATTAAAAATTTTATAATAATTTTGTTTTCTACTGGTCTAAATAAATTTAAAATTAAAACTAAAACTGCTATGGGAACAACAGCTTTGGAATTTTGTTTTATTTCTTCTCTAAATATTATCATCACCTCTTTTTGTTTTATTATTTTTATATTTTATATATTAATTTTTTGTATAACAAAAGAGGCAATCTAGCGACTGTCTCTTTTGCTTATTTTAATTTATAAATTTATTAATCTCTAACTTGATTTGCTGTTAGTATTGTTAATTTATATACGTCTTCTTCGTTACATCCTCTTGAAAGGTCGTTAACTGGTTTGTTTAATCCTTGAAGTATTGGGCCTAAAGCTTCGTATCCACCAAGTCTTTGCCCAATTTTATATCCAATATTTGCAGCTTGTAGGTCTGGGAAAATAAATACTTTTGCTTTTCCTGCCACATCTGAATTAGGAATTTTCTTTCTTGCAACTTGTGGTGAAATTGCTGCATCAAATTGCATTTCTCCATCAACTTTAAGATTTGGATCCATTTCTTTTGCAAGTTTTGTAGCTTCTTCTACTTTTCTTGCAAGTTCGTGTTTTGCAGATCCTTTTGTTGAAAATGATAGCATAGCAACTATTGGTTCGATTCCAAATTCTTCTGCTGTTTTTGCTGCTTCTACTGCAACTTCTGCAAGTTCGTTTGATTGAAGAGTAATATTTATTGCTGTATCTGCAAATAATAATTTTTCCCCATTAGGTCCAAGCATAATCATAACGCCGGATACTCTATTTACACCTTTTCTTGTTTTGATAAGTTGTAAAGCTGGTCTTACAGTATCTCCAGTTGGATTTGATGCTCCTGAAACCATTCCATCTGCTTTTCCAGTTTGAACTAGCATTGTTCCAAAGTAATTGTTATCTTTCTTTAGTATATATTCACCATCTTCTCTGGTGTTTTTGCCTTTTCTAAGTTCAACGTATTTATCTACTAATTCATCAAGTAATTCACTTTCTCTAGGGTTTATTATTTGAATATCTCCTAATTTTACCCCTTCTTCTTCTGCTACTTTTTGAATTTCTTCTTTATCTCCTAAAAGTATTGGTACTATAAGACCGTCATTTTGATGTCTAATAGCTGCTCTTAGTACTCTTGAGTCATTGCCTTCTGGAAATACTATTCTGCGATTTTTGCCCCTAATATTTTCAGTAGCAAGCTCCATAACTCCATCGTTTGCCATAATTACCTCCTAATTATAAATCGATATTAGCATTAATATTATACCCCAATAATTTTAATTATCTTCTATAATTTTGCTTTTTCTAAAGATTCCTTTTCCCTTTCGGAAAGCTCTATGTCACACTCTCCATTTGTAATCTCTTTTAAGTAAGTATTTGAGCCATCTTGTGAATATAAATTTGTAAGAATTATTCCATTATGATAAGAATCTAGGAGAGTTAATGAAAACGAATTTCTTCCTCTTTGACTATCAAAAGCATCATAATGAACAACTGCCATTTTGCTAACAGCTCCCATTGTAGTATTTTTTGTATCTGATGATCTTTGGTCAAGAGATTTTATTTCCCTATTTGATTGTTCGATTTGGTCATTTAATTGCAAAATTAATTCTTCAAGATTTACATCAGGATTTTTGCCCCTAAGTAGATGATCGTATCTTCTTTTTTGTCTTTTTAGTTTGTTATTATTAGCTTTTATCATAGAATATTCAAAAATAACAAGAATAAATAAGATTACTATAGCTATTATTTGTCCCATTTCTTTTCCCTTTCTTCGATGATTTTCATATTATCCTTATATAATTTATCACAGAAATTTATAATAGATTTGTAATTTGTTTTTTCATGATTTGGATCAGTAATATTTTCCTCATTCAAAATAAGGTTTATAAAAGAAGAATGGATTGATTCTTTTACAAGTCTAAGTCCTATTTCTCCATCAGAAATCGTATCAATATTTCCATATTTTAAAATAAAATCACAATCTTGCAAAACAATTATCATAAGCTCTATAGTTCTTTTTGGAGCCTTGTTTGCCTCTATAATATAGTCATCGTAATTTTTTATTTCCTTATTTTTATAAGCTTTTATTAAAAGATTTACCTTATCAATATCTTCTTGCATAAGTTCTTTTAATTCTTCAGAATATTTTTTGAATTTATCTTCAATTTTTTTGGATTTTTTATTTAATTTTTCATCCTTATAATCTTTTTTTGCCATCATCAAAATAAGGTTTAATCCAAGGTTTCCAACAAGACTTGTAATGGCTCCTCCACCTGGATTAGCTGTTTTTTTTCTGGTATTTTCTATAAGATGGTCTACAGAAAAATCTATCATTTTATTCTTTTCCATTTTTTAATCTCCAATATAAATTTTCTATCTCCTCAATAGAAAAACAATCAATAGTAACCCTATATGTTTCATTATTTTTTTTAATTTCTACCTTTGAATTAAGTAGGTCAATAAATTTTTCCTCAAAATCCTCAAATAAAATCCTATCTAAATTATCTTCCTTTTGATTTTTTTTGTTATTTCTAGAACTAATCTTTTCAACTTTTCTTATATTTGTTTTTTTATTTTTAAAATCATCAAGGCTTTTTTGCCTATCTTCTTCATCCTTTATAGAAAGAAGTGTTCTTGCTTGGGATGAAGAAATATTTCCTTCTTCAAGCGCTTTTTTTGAATTTTCATCAAGTTTTAAAAGTCTTAGGGTATTTGCAATGTAAGATCTTGACTTGCCAACAGTTTTTGCTATTTCATCTTGAGTCATACCATAGTTTTTTGAAAGCTCATTATAAGCATTAGCCTCTTCAAGACCAGATAAATCTTCCCTTTGAACATTTTCAACTATTGAAAGAATATCAATATCCTTTGTATCTACATTTTTTATAATTGCATCAATTTCTTTTAAACCCAAAAGCTTACTTGCCCTAAACCTACGTTCTCCAGCAATTATTTCATATCTTATCCCATTTTTTTTAAGGACAATTGGGTTTAATAAGCCATATTTTTCTATAGATTGGCTAAGTCCTTCCAATGATTTATCATCAAAATTTTTCCTAGGTTGATCTTCTCTAGCATAAATTTTTTCCAAAGGAATCCTAACTATGGTCTTATTTTTTTTGTTATTTTCTGGTATTAGAGATCCAAGTCCTCTACCCAAAGTTTTTTTCGTCATAGTTAATCCCTCTTTTCATTATTTATTAGTTTATTTTGATTAAAAGAAAATTTGTTTTTCTTTACTATTGCCTCATCAGAATTTTCTTTTTTATCATTTTTATCTATTTTTTTATCTAACTTAGAATCTTCATCATTGATTTCTTTAGTTTTTTCTGAATTCTTTACTTCAGCATTGTTTAATTTATCATTTTTTTCTTCAATCTTTGAATTTTTTTCTAAATTTTCCTTTTTTCCAAAAATATTTTCTACAAGCTCTTTTGCCAAATACAAGTAAGCTCTTGCTCCCTTAGATTTTTCATCATAAGATATAACAGATTTTCCAAATGATGGTGCCTCTGCGAGTTTTATATTTCTTGGAATCATAGTAGAGAATACTTTCTCTTTAAAAAATGATTTTACTTCTTCTACTACTTCATAAGATAAATCCGTATCCTTATCAAACATACAAAGCAAAACTCCCTCAATTTCCAAATCTTCTTTTATGGATTCTTTTATTGTTTGATAAGTTTTTAATAGCTCGCTCACTCCCTCAAGAGCATAGTATTCTGTTTGAATAGGAATAATTATAGAATCACTAGCTACAAGAGCATTTAAAGACAAAAGTCCCAAAGATGGCGGGCAATCTATCAAAATAATGTCAAAATCTTTTTTTATTTCTTCAATGATTTGGCTAAGCATTTTCAATCTTTCCTCTTCATCAAGACTTACAAGCTCTACTTCAAGACCTGACAAGGAATTTTCGCTAGCTATTAGATAAGGACCTTCCTCACTTTTTAAAATATATTCCTTGTAATTATCCCCTTCATCATAAAATATTTTGTATATTGATTTTTCAAGTTCATTTTTATCAAAACCAAGACCTGTTGTTGTATTGGCTTGTGGGTCAAAATCAATAACCAATACTTTTTTATTAAGTCTTGACAAGGATACTGCAAGATTTACAACGCTTGTAGTTTTTCCTACTCCACCTTTTTGATTAAATATCGATATTGTCTTCATACTTACCTCTCATAATAATTATAGCAAGATCCAAGGCTCGATTTTTCGCAAAAAGCCTTGCCTTATTCCTATCAGCTGAAAATTGAAATTTTTTTATAACTTTTTGATTCTTATATTTTATTGCAAGAATTACTTCTCCCTTGTGGGCATAGCCAGTTGATCCTATACAAAGACTTGAATTTGTAATTTTGTATAAGCCTTCGATCATTTCGTTTGCACACTCAACACTTACTGCACTATATTTTTCTAATGTTTCACGTGAAACATTTAAAATCTTTTCTTTAATTTTATCTGAATAAGTTATATAGGATTCTTCTATTACCTCACTTGCTCCACTTATATCTATTATTGATGAAGCAATCAATCCCCCAGTTATAGATTCACAAGTAGAAACTTTTTCATTTCTTTCTTTTAATAAATTTATTAAAGTTTCTTCTTTTCTCAAACCATCATCGGAAATAAACAAATTTCCAAAAACATTTTTAACTTCTTTTTCTTTTTCATTTAATAAAAAATCTGCTTCTTTTTCGCTTTTAGCCTTTGCAGTAATTCTTAAAAATCCACCTTCATTATCAAAATAAGGAGAAATTGTAGGGTTTGTTGATGACAAATCAATTCTATTTGCCATATCCCATTCTCCCAAAAGTCCTATTCTTAAATTCTTTGATTTAATAATAGCATCTTTTTTTAAATAACTTGAAAGTTTATTTTCGAACATATATTCCATTTCTCTTGGTGGTCCTGGAAGAAGAATTATTTTGGTCTTATCTCCCATTATGCAACCTGGAGCTGTTCCTTTGTCGTTATCTAAAATGATTGCTCCTTTTGGAAATTTTGCTTGCTTTAAATTTGCCTCAATAGCTTTTTTATTATTAGAAAAATATCTTTCAATTCTTTCTTTTGATTTTTTATCTATTTCTACTTGGTCTTCTTTGCCAATAACTTTTATGGCAACTTCTTTGCTTATGTCATCTTCAGTTGGCCCAAGCCCTCCTGTTACAAAAATATAATCAACTTTTCCATAAGCATTTTTCATTACTTGGTACAATCTATCAAAATTATCTCCAATAGTAGTCATTTTATAGACATCTATTCCATATTCTGTAAGTTTTTGCCCTATAAATTTCGAATTTGTATCTGTAATATTTCCTAATAATATTTCTGTTCCTACAGAAAAAATTTGTGCTTTCATAAATCCTCTTTTCTCTATAATAGTATAACATATTTTCAATAAAAAAATGTTTCACGTGAAACATTTTTTCTTTTATTTATTTTATTTTTATAAAGGATTTTTCTTTGGTTGATTTTTTCCTCTAGGATATTTCTTTTTCGTTGACCTTACTTTTTTTATCAAAATATTTTTTCTTGTATTTCCGTAAAGATCAATTGTGTCAATATTAATTAATTCTCCTCCCAAGATTTTTAAAGCATTTTGTGCTTGTTCATATTCTTCTTCTGCTTTGGGACCTTTCATAGCTATAAAAATTCCGCCAACTTTTAAAAATGGAAGAGCATATTCTGAAAGTGTTGATAAATTTGCAACAGCTCTTGAAATAACCATATCAAATTCTTCTCTATGATCTTTTGCGTAATCTTCTGCTCTGACATGAATAGCTTTGGCTTTTTCAAGTTTTAATTCTTCTATTACTTCATTCACAAAATTTACTTTTTTATTTACTGAATCTATCAAAGTTAAATCAAAATCTTTTTCAATTCTAAGAGGAATTCCTGGAAATCCAGCTCCTGATCCTATATCCAAGACTTTCATTCCTTTATTTATATATGATTTTATAGTAAGAGAGTCTTCAAAATGTTTTATCCTTATTTCTTTCGGATCATCTATGCTTGTTAGATTAAATTTTTTATTTGTTTCTATGAGCATTTGTTCATATATTTTAAACTTATCCATTTAAATCTCCCGACTTGAGTCTTATAAGAAGTACATTTATATCAGCTGGAGAAACTCCTGAAATTCTTGAGGCTTGACCAATTGAATCTGGCTTTATTTTATTTAATTTCTCTGCGGATTCTTTTTTTAATCCATTGATTTTACTGTAATCAATATCATGGTCTAGTTTTTTGTTTTCTAGTTTTTTGAATTTTCCTATATCTGCCATTTGTTTTTTGATATATCCTTGATATTTGATTTCTGTTTGAACTTGTATTTGTTGGAATTTTGGCAATTCTGGTCTATCAGGATCCAAAACTTCCAATTTTTTATAGGTTAATTCTGGTCTTTTTATAAGATCAAATAAACTATAGCCAGTTTTTATAGGATTTGAGCCTATTTTTTCTAGAATTTCATTATTTTCTTCGTTAGGACTAATCATTACATTTTTTAATCTAGAAATTTCTTTTTCAATATTTTCTCTTTTTACCACCATTTTTTCATAACGTTCATCTGATACAAGTCCTATTTCATGTCCTTTTTCTGTAAGCCTAAAATCAGCATTATCTTGTCTCATTGTAAGTCTATATTCGCACCTTGAAGTCATCATCCTATATGGTTCATTAGTTCCCTTAGTTACTAAATCATCAATTAAAACCCCAATATAAGCATCAGACCTATCAAGAATTAAGGCATCTTCTCCTCTTAATTTTAAAGCTGCATTTATTCCTGCAATAAGACCTTGTCCTGCAGCTTCTTCATATCCACTTGAACCATTTATTTGTCCTGCAAAAAATAGATTTTCAATATCTTTTGACTCTAAACTTCTTTTTAAATTTGTAGAATCAAGGCAGTCATATTCAATTCCATAAGCAGGTCTAATGATTTTACAATTTTCTAAGCCTTCTATGGTTTTATAGAATTCTTTTTGAACTTCTTGAGGAAGAGTTGATGAAACACCTTGAATATACATCTCATCTGTTGAAAGACTTTCTGGTTCAATAAAAACTTGGTGGATGTCCCTATCTGGAAATCTTACCATTTTATCTTCAATTGATGGGCAATATCTTGGACCAATTCCCTTTACAAGGCCTGCATACATTGGTGACCTATCCAAATTTTCCATAATAATTTCTTTAGTTTTTTCTGTTGTATATGTCAAATAACAAGCTTCTTGTTTTTTATCTGAAAAATCTTTATCTTCATTTAAAAATGAAAAGGCAACAACATTTTCATCTCCTTTTTGAATTTCAGTCTTTGTTAGATCTAAACTTTTTTTACCAACTCTTGCTGGGGTTCCAGTTTTAAAACGTCTTAATGAAAAGCCTAATTGTTCTAAACTATCGGATAAATGAGTTGCTGCAGATAAACCATGTGGACCTGATGTTTTTTGAAAATCTCCCATCAAAATTTTTCCATTTAAATATGTTCCTGTACAAACCACACAAGCTTTTGTAGGAAAAATAGCCCCTTGAATTGTTTCAACGCTTTTTACTTTGCCATCTTCAATATTAATTTTATCTACTTCTTGTTCAAACAAATCAAGATTTTCTTGATTTTCAAGAGTTTTTTTCATCTCTTGATGGTATTTGATTTTATCAGCTTGAACTCTCAATGAATGAACAGCAGGTCCTTTTGATGTATTTAACATCCTTGATTGGATAAAGGTCTTGTCAATATTTATTGCCATCTCCCCACCCAAAGCATCAATTTCTCTTACTATATGTCCCTTTCCTGTTCCTCCAATATTAGGATTACATGGCATATCAGCCACCGATTCCATACTTGTTGTAAGAACCAAAGTTTTAAATCCAAGCCTAGCAGAAGCAAGTCCTGCCTCACAACCAGCATGACCTGCACCTATAACAACTACATCATAGGCTTCGTCTATATATTTATGATTTTTATTTTCTAACTTATTATTTTCCAACACAAAACTCCCTAAATACCTTATCCATTATTTCATCTGAAACAGTTTCTCCTATTATAAGTCCCAAATCATCATAAGAAGATCTCAAATCAACTTCTACACAATCAATAGGAACATAAGCTTTTATATCATCTAATGATGATTTCAAATTTTTCATTGAAGAATTTAATAATCTTTCATGTCTAAGATTTGTAATCATCAAAGATTCTTTATTTAATTCTTTTGAATCAAAAATATCAAAAATTGCCCCTTCTAATTTATCAACTCCATCTCGTGAAACCATAGATGTTTCGATAATTTTAAAAGAATCATCAAAATCACTTTTTGAAATTTTTGAATCCAAATCAATTTTATTTAAAATTATAATAGCATTTTTTCCCTTTAACATATCCAAAATCATCTTATCTTCATCATCTAAGTCTCTTGACATATCAAATATTGCTATAATAAGATCTGCATCTTCTGCTAATTCTTTTGATCTTTGCACTCCAATTTTTTCAACTTCATCGTGGGTTTCCCTAATTCCTGCCGTATCATTAATTTTTAAAGTTAAATTTCCAAGATTTATATACTCAGTTATAGAATCTCTTGTAGTTCCAGGAATATCTGTAACAATTGCCCTGTTTTCATTTAATAAAACATTTAAAAGTGAAGATTTTCCTACATTTGGCTTGCCAATTATAGTTGTTTCAATCCCATCTTTAACAAGTTTTCCCTTATTTGCTGTTGCTAGAAGTTTTGAAATTTCATCATAGGCCTTTTGCATAAATGCAATAATATTATCAAGTGGCAAATCCTCTCCATCTTCAGTAAAATTAATTGAATATTCTATTCTTGATAAAGCCTCAAGTTCTATATTTCTAATTTCCTCAATTTTTTCTCTTAACAAACCTGATAAATGTTTTAAGCCTTGTTTTTGTGATAATTCATTGGTTGAATTTATAATATCAAGAACTGCTTCAGCTTGGGATAAATCTATTCTTCCATTAAGAAAAGCTCTTTTTGTAAATTCTCCCCTATCTGCAAGCTCACAGCCCATATCCAGTAATAAATTCAAAATATCTCTTACAGAAATCATTGAACCGTGGCAATTTATCTCGCAAATATCTTCTCTTGTGTAGGTATTTGGTCCTTTCATAAAATTAACCATAACTTCATCGTAAATACGACCGTCTTTTTCTATATGACCATATCTCATCATCCTATTATCTTTTTCTTTATCTAAAGCCCTCTTATTTATTGGCTTAAAAATCTTTTTTATAATGTCAAAAGATTTATCGCCACTCATACGAACTATAGATATACCACCACTACCTTGTGGCGTAGAAATTGCTGCTATTGTAGATTCACTCATAATTCATCCTTTCTAAAATGACTGTTTACCTTTGACATAAACAAAATTTTCATTCTTTCCATATTATACATTAATTTTACCAATTAAAAAAGATGTTTCACGTGAAACATCCTTTATATTAATCTAATTTATAATCAACTACAACGTATCTTTTTGGTTCAATTCCTTCTGAGTGAGAATCAAGCTTATCATATTTTGCAATTTGCTCGTGAGCAAGTCTTCTTTCATAGGAATTCATATATTTTAAGTTCCAACTTTTTCTTGTTTTTAGAACTTTTTTGCACGCCTTATCAGCAAGCATTACAATTTTATCATCGCGTCTTTTTTTGTAGTTGTTTATATCTATATTAAGCTTAACCTTGTTTGATCTTGCTTTTATAATTTTTCTTATTACAGTTTCAATTGCATCAAGGGTTCTTCCATTTTTTCCAATTACGATTCCTGTATCTTTTGGATCAATTTTTGCATCTAGCTTAATTATGTTATCTTCTAAATTTCCAATAACTTTTACATCTTCAAAGTGCATTTGGATTAAAATTTCTTCTAACAAATCTTTTGCCTTATAATAAAGACTTACTTCGTCTTCTTTTTGGTCAGAATCTTCTATTTCATCTTCAAAATCTTCTTCTATTAAGTCTTCAAAAGATTCATTTATTTCATCCAAATTTTCTTTTTCATCTAATTTATATTCAAAAGAATTTTCTTCTTCTATTTTTTCTGATAAATCTTCCAAATCAAATTCTTTTTCTAGCTCTTTTTTGCTATCTTCTTCAATTTCTTTCATTAATGAATCAATTCCCTCATTAATATCTTCATCATAAGAAATTTTAACAACAGCATCTTTTTGTCCAATTAAACCTAAAAATCCTGTAGATTCTTCTTCTATAACTTCAATATCAACTTCATTTATTGATTTATTAATTTCTTTCAAAGCTTCATTAATAGCTTCATCTTTAGTTTTTGCTGTTTTTACTATTGATCTTTTCATCTTTTTCCTCTTTATCTCTTTTGCTTAGGCCAACTAAATATTGCCCTCCAAGAATTAAAAGTCTTGCAAGTGAGCTTGTTGTCCAATATAAAGGCAAACCTGCAGGAAGGTTTCTAAATACAAAATAATAAATTACTGGCATAGCCAAAAGCATATTATTCATAGAACCCATACCAGGAGTATTTTGAGCTTGACCTTGAGGTGATGTTTTCATTGTGAAAAGTTGAACACCTAATTGGCTTATACTTGTTAAAAGTGGCAAACCATAAAATAAAGGATCTGCCTTAGAAAGGGTTGGTACCCATAAAAAATTATCTTTAACTTGGTGCATTTCACCTGCAAATATAAATTTATTTGGATTTTGAATAACCCTATATAAAGATAAAAGTATTAATAATTGGAAAATCATAACCAAACATGAAGATATTCCTGGTCCTACGCCTTCTTCCTTATATAATTGTTGCATTTTTTGTTGCATAATTTGAGGATCGTAGGCATATTTTTTCTTAATTTCTTCAACTTTTGGCTGAATTTCTCCACTTTTTGCTGCTTGTTTTTGTTGATTCATAGTCATTGGTATAGTAATTAATGATACCAAAACTGTCATTAAAATTATTGAAATAGCATAAAAACTTATATTAGATGGTTCAGTAAAATTATTTACTAAAGAATCATAAATAAATTTCATTAAGCTACCCAATATTTGTGCTATAAAACTTAACATTATCTCTCCTAATCTCTAGTGTAAATATAAAAAATCAATTGCTAGGCCGGATCGTATCCTCCTTTAGAAAAAGGATTGCACCTTAGAATTCTCCAACAAGCCTTAAAAAAGGCCTTAAAAAAATTGTACTTTTTAAAACAGTCAATAGCATATTGGCTACAAGTAGGATAATATTTACATTTTCCAGAGCCTAATAGTGGAGAAATAAACAATTGATAAAATCTAATTAATATTAGAAAAAGTTTATTTAACATATCTAATTTTCTTGTCCTTAAAGGCTTTACTAAGTACGTGTCCCAAAGAAGATTTAAGTTTTTGGTAAGTAAAATCTGTGGTGTGTTTTTTTGGAATAATAATTATATCCACATTATTAATATTCCTATAATTTTCATAAACAATTGCCCTAAGTCTTCTTTTAAGTTTATTTCTTTGATTTGCCTTGCCTATTTTTTTAGAAATAGAAAAGCCAAACCTTGGCCTATTTACACCGTTATTTTTTATAAAAACGGTAAAATCTCTATTGTAGTAGTGCTTAGATTTTTTATAAACTCTTTCAAAGTCTACATTCTTTCTTAAACTAAATTGTTTTTCCATAAGAATAAAACCTAACTTCTAACTTATCTACAATATAAAAAAGCCGCAGCTTTTTTATTATGCAGATAATTTCTTTCTTCCCTTTTGTCTTCTGGATTTTAAAACTCTTCTACCAGCGGGAGTTGACATTCTTTTTCTAAAGCCATGGTCTTTTTTTCTTTTTCTTCTATTTGGTTGATAAGTTCTCTTCATATTATCACCTCCTATTATTTTACGCTGTCTTTTATTATATTTAAATAATGGTAGAAAGTCAAGGTTTTAAATATAAAAATACAAAAATTTAAATTAAAAATTAATGCTTAAATTTTGTAGGTTTATATTTTTATTTGAAAATCAAAAATAATTCTTTAAATTTTTTAAAATTTAAAATTTTTGTGCGTAAATTTCTAATTTTTTTCAAAATTTTTATGCTAATATAAGTTTTATAAGTTTTATGCAAATATCCATTGAATTTAAATTATTATTTATGTGTGGATAAGTTTTTTTAATTATATTTTATACACAGACAATTTTGATTGTTTTTTATTTGAATAATTTTTAAATTTCTTGAAATATTTTTTTAATAAATTCCTATAATCAAAGATTTACTTATTAAAATATTTACAAATTTTTATATTTTATCAAGATATCCACAATATCCACACAAGATTAATTTTTCTAAATTTAAATTTTTTTATCTTATCCAAAACTTATCAACAATTTGTGGATAACTTTACAAAATGGCTATATTAGTGTATAATCTCTTGTGTAAAAGATGATGATAAGTCTATTTTTTATTGATTTGCTTATATTTTTTGTGGATAAATTAATTGTATTATTTTATTTTTTTAAAAATAAGCAAAAATTTTCTCTAAAAATAAAGATTTATCCTATCCACATTAAAGTTATCCACAACTTATCCAAAATTTGGGGATAAGTCGAAAAATATAATTAACTTATTACAATTTACTATTTTGTTAAGTGTGGATAATATTTTATGAAAGAGAGCTGTAAGATGAATCTAGAATACATAACTAATGAATTAAAAGAAAAAATGAAAATGAATGTTCCAGATCTTCAACAATACGAAACTTGGATTGGAATTTTAAAGCCACTAAATAAATATGAAGATACTATTTATTTGGAAATTCCAAAAAATGATACTAAGTTTATTTTTGACCAAATATGGGTTCCTCAACTTCAGTCTATTTTAAATGATATAAATAAGAGAGAAAATACTGCATATAAAATTGAAATTGTTGCCAAAGATGGACCTAATTATGAGGAAGTTTTAAGTCTTGGAAAAAATGTTGATGATGATGGACAACTAAGACTTAATAATGTAAATAAGTATCCTAAACCTCTTCTTGAAAAAAATAATGTTTTTAAAAATTTTGTCCAAGGAAAATCAAATCAATTAGCTCTTGCAGCAAGCCAATCTGTTGCTGAAAATATGGCTAATTATAAGGTTTCAAGAGTCTACAATCCGCTTTTTATTTATGGAGCAAGTGGACTTGGAAAAACTCACCTTATGCAAGCTATTGCTCATGAAATTCTTGAAAAAAGAGATGATTGCTATGTGATGTATCTTTCTAGTGAGAAATTTACTAATGAAATGATTTCTGCTGTTAGAAATAATACTAATGAAGAATTTAGGAAAAAATATCGTTCTGTTGATATGCTTTTGATTGATGATATTCAATTTATTGCCAATAAAACTGGTACACAAGAGGAATTTTTCCATACTTTCGAAGATTTATATAATCAAGGAAAACAAATTGTAATTTCATCAGATAGGCCACCTAAAGAAATCAAACACTTGGAAGATAGGCTTGTATCAAGATTTGGTTGGGGAATTATAGTTGATATTTCAAAACCTGATTTTGAAACAAGGGTTGCAATTTTACAAAAAAAACAAGATGAGCTTGGAGCTGTTGTTGATTACAAAATTTTAGAATATATTGCAGAAAATATTGAAACAAATATTAGAGATCTTGAAGGAGCCTTGGCAACTTCAATTGCTTGTGCAAAATCAAATAATAGATCATTTGTAAGCCTTGAGGATGCAAGACTTGGTGTAAGTTCAAGAGTTCATAATGATAGAAAAAAAATAAATGCAGAAGATATTCAAAAAAAAGTTGCTGAAAGATACCATGTAAAACTTGCTGATCTTAGAGGAAAATCTAGGAAAAAAGAAATAGTTATGCCAAGACAAATTGCTATGTATCTTTGCAGGGATCTTTTATCAATTTCTTTGGTAAGTCTTGCCAATGAATTTAATAGAGATCATACAACAGTTATGCATGGTCATGATAAAATTAAAGATTTAATGGAAGAAGACCAAGATTTTAGGCAAGAAATAGAAGAAATTATTAAAGAAATAAAAGCTTAGTTATCCACAAATTGTGTATAAGTTTGAGGATAAGCTTGTTTATAAGCTTAACTTTCTAAAAAAATTATTTTAGCCTGTGGATTGTGTGGAAAAGTGGATGACTTATAAAAACTTATCCAAAACTTATTATTTGAGTTTTTAATTTATAAATAAAGCTTTGTAAGACTTATCCACATATATACACTACCTAATACTAATACTACTAAGTTTATATAATATGTTAGGAGCAAATATGAAAATAGAAATTCAACAAAAAGATTTATCAAATAAAATTTCCATAGCTTTGAAAGCTGTTTCGAGAAAAACCAATATACAAATACATGAATTAATATACTTTGAAGCAAAAAATGATACTTTAACACTAACATCATCAGATGGAGAAATAACTATCGTAACAAAAGCTAATTGTAAGGTAATACAAGAAGGCGAAATGGCAATAAATGCAAATATAATTGCAAATATTGTAAGAAAACTTCCAGATGAGCTAATAAAAATTGAGCTAGAAGATTCAAAAATAAAAATCAAATGCAATGGTTCAAACTTTAATATCCTAGCTTTTGATTATTATGAAAAGAAAAATTTTTCTATACCAAGCGTTGATTATTTAGAAATTCAAAATGATAAATTGAAAAGATCAATTTCACAAACAGAATTTGCAACAAGCTTGGATGAAACAAAACTTGCACTTACAGGAATTTTGTTTGAATTAAAAGATGGATATTTAAATTTTGTAGCCCTTGATGGTTATAGGGTTGCCCTTAAAAAATTAAAATTATCATATCCATCATCAATGGATAAGGCTAGACTTATTATTCCAAGAAAATCTATTTCTGAATGGACAAGGATAATTGATGATGAAAAAATTACAAAAATTTATAAGGACGACAAGGATATAATTTTTGAATCTGGAGATACTACAATGTATTGCAAGGTAATTGATAAAAATTATATTGATTACACAAATATAATTTCAGATATTTCTACAACAAGCCTTGTTGTTGATAGGCAAGAACTTATTAATTCTTTGGAAAGAGCTCAATTATTAAACAATACTCAAAGAGCAAATCTTATAAAAATAAACATAGAAGATGATAAGTGCCTAATCGAATCAAATTCTGAAATTGGAGATTTGAAAGAAGTTTTACAAATCAAAAAAGAAGGCGATGATGTAAAAATTGCTTTTAATGCAAGATATTTGATAGAAGGAGTTAAGGCTTGTGATACCCAAACTATAAGAATGCATTTAAAATCATCTCTAAATCCATGCCTTATTTATCCAAACGAATCAAAATATGATGATGAAGAATTTACTTATCTTGCCCTTCCAGTTAGACTTGCAGAATAGGAGTTTTTATGGAAAAGATAGAATTTGAATGCGAAGAGATTTTAGCAAAAGATCTTTTAAAGGCAACGGACATAGCCCAAAGTGGAGGAGAAGCCAAACATTTTATAAAAGAATATGGAATTTTGGTAAATGGCGAAGAATTTTTCCAAGCTGGTAAAAAACTTTATAAGGGCGATGAAATAGAATTTGACAATCAATTTTTAATAAGTCTTGTATAATGTGGATTCAAAATTTAAAACTCAATAAATTTAGAAATTATCTTTCTCAAAATATAGAATTTAATGAAAATATAAATATATTTTTGGGAGATAATGCCCAAGGTAAGACAAATTTACTTGAAAGCATATATTATTTGGCAAATGCAAAAAGTTTCAAATCCTTTAGGGACAAGGACCTTATTATGTTTAATGAAAAAGAAATGTCCCTTGATGGAATTATTAGAAAAAATCAATCATTTAAAAATGTTCGTATAAGTGTAAATGAAAATAAAAAAGATATATTTGTAAATGAAATAAAATATGACAAAAATAAGGATTTAAAATCTCTTTTTAAGTTGGTTTTATTTACACCAGAAGATTTAAATATAATAAAAGATGGACCAAATTTTAGAAGAGACTTGATTGATGATATAATAATTAGTGTTAATTTTAGCTACAAGGCAGTTAAAAAAGATTTTGATAAAATTTTAAGTCAAAGAAATAAATTATTAAAAAATCAAAGGTCAAAATATTTTAAAACTGAGCTTATGGCATTTGACCAGCAAATAATTAGGCTAAATTATAAAATTTATAGGTTTAGGGAAAAATATATTTCCCTAATAAATACCTATGCCAATAAAAATCATTTAAATCTTACAGAAAATAAGGAAAATTTAACCATAATTTATAAGCCAAACATCAAAGCAAATTCAATGGAAGAATATGGGGAAAAATTTATGGAAAATATTTCTGATGATTTAAAATATTTTAGGACCACATCAGGCAGTCAAAGAGATGAAATTGATATAATAATAAATGGCAAAGATACAAAAAAATTTGGATCTCAAGGTCAACAAAGATCTGCTATTTTGAATATTAAACTTGCCAATGTAAATTTAATAGAAAATACTAGCCAAGATAAGGCGATAATCTTATTTGACGATGTTTTTTCAGAACTTGATGAAAAAAGATCAAATTTTTTATTGGAAAATTTAGGAGAATTTCAAACAATAATTACAGCAACAAACACCAAAAGTTTGGATGGGGTTAGTAGGAGTAAAATTAGAAAAATAAAAGATGGTCGAATTAAATAATAGAAAGGAATCTTATGGAAAATTCAGAATATAATGCATCGAATATTAGGGTCTTAAAAGGACTTGAGCCAGTAAGACTAAGACCTGGAATGTATATAGGTTCAACAAGCGAAAGGGGACTTCATCACTTAGTTTACGAAGTTGTAGACAATTCTGTTGATGAGGCTCTTGCAGGTCGTTGTGACTACATAAAAATTAGTATAGATGAAAATAATATTGTAACAGTAGAAGATGATGGATCAGGAATACCTATTGAAAAGCATCCACAAACTGGAAAATCAACCCTAGAAACAGTTCTTACAGTTTTGCACGCTGGAGGAAAATTTGACGATAAGGCTTACAAGGTTTCAGGAGGACTTCACGGAGTAGGAGTTTCAGTTGTAAATGCTCTAAGTGAATATTTGATTGCAGAAGTAAAAAGAGAAGGTCATATTCATAGAATGACTTTTGAAAGAGGAAAACCAACAAGTGATCTTGAAATAATTGGAGATACAAAAGAAAGTGGAACAAAAATTACTTTTAAAGCAGATCCAGAAATTTTTGATGTAACTGTTTATGATAAAAAAACCCTAGAAAATAGATTTAGAGAAATGGCCTTTTTAAATAAGGGAGTAAGACTTATTTTTGAAGATAAAAGAGATGAGTCAGAAATTGAATTTAAATATGACGGTGGAATCAAAGAATTTGTAGAATATTTAAATAGAAATAAAACTCCAATCTTTAAAGAAGTACCATATTTTGAAGGACGTCAAGAATCTACAGAAATAGAAATTTCTTTTCAATATACAGATGGATATAGCGAAAATATCCTAACATTTGCAAATAATATTTACACCCTAGAAGGTGGAACTCATCTTTCAGGATTTAGGTCAGCCTTGACAAGAAGTGTAAATGATTATGCTAGAAAATATAATTTATTGAAAGAAAATGAAGATAATCTTCAAGGTGATGATGCCAGAGAAGGAATTACAGCAATTATTTCAGTAAAAATTTCAAATCCTCAATTCGAAGGACAAACTAAGGGAAAACTTGGAAATAGCGAAGTAAGAGGAGCAGTAGATGCGTTTTTCTCAGAGCATATGGGAAATTTTTTGGAAGAAAATCCTAAAATTGCTAAAAGTATAATCCAAAAAGCCCTAGCATCTAGAAGGGCAAGAGAGGCTGCAAGAAAGGCAAGGGATTTAACAAGAAAAAGATCAATTCTTGATTCGACAACTCTTCCAGGAAAACTTGCTGATTGCCAATCACAAGATATAGGAGAAAATGAAATTTTTATAGTCGAGGGTAATTCAGCTGGTGGATCTGCAAAAGGCGGTCGTGACAATAGAATTCAAGCAATTCTTCCTCTAAGAGGAAAAATAATGAATGTAGAAAAGGCAAATCTTGATAGGATTTTAAATTATGAAGAAATAAAATCAATGATTACAGCTTTTGGTACAGGAATTGGACAAGAATTTGACATAAGTAAACTCCGTTATGGAAAAATTATAATTATGACAGATGCAGATGTAGACGGGGCTCACATTAGAACCTTGCTTTTGACATTTTTCTACAGATACATGAAACCACTTGTAGATGGAGGACATATTTATATTGCCCAACCACCACTTTATAAAATTTCAAGTGGAAAAAAAGAAAGATATTGCTATACAGATAAAGAGTTAGATGAAATTGTAAAAGAATGGAAAGTAGATAATTACAAAATTTCTAGATACAAGGGTCTTGGAGAGATGAACGCAGAGCAATTGTGGGAAACAACAATGGATCCAGAAAACAGAGTCTTACTTCAAGTTTATGAAAAAGAAGATTCACAAATGTCAACAGACGCAACATTTTCAATGCTAATGGGTGAAAAGGTAGAACCTAGAAGAGAATTTATAGAAGAAAACGCCCAATATGTTGAAAACTTAGATGTCTAGGAGGATAAATGACAGAAGAAAGCTATAAAAATATCATAGAGGTAGATCTTGAAAAGCAAATGAGAAGTGCTTACTTGGAATATTCCATGTCAGTAATTGTTTCAAGAGCCCTACCAGATGTACGTGATGGATTAAAACCAGTTCATAGAAGAATTTTATATGGAATGGAAGGCCTTGGACTTGATCCAAATAAGCCAACCAGAAAATCAGCCAGAGTTGTCGGAGAGGTTATGGGTAAATTCCACCCTCATGGAGACTCTGCAATCTACGATGCCCTTGTAAGACTTGCTCAAGATTTTTCAACTAGGTATCCTTTGGCAAGCGGTCAAGGAAACTTTGGTTCAATTGATGGCGATGACGCAGCAGCAATGCGTTATACAGAAGTTAAAATGAGCAAAATTGCCAAGGAAATGCTTAGAGATATAAACAAAGATACAGTTGATTTTATGCCAAACTTCGATGAAGAAGAAAAAGAACCAACAGTTCTTCCATCAAGATTTCCAAATCTTTTGGTAAATGGATCAAATGGTATAGCAGTAGGAATGGCAACCAATATGGCTCCTCATAATTTGGGAGATTCAATTGATGCTTGTATTGCTTATATGAAAAATCCAGAAATTTCTATAAAAGAATTGGCAGAAATCATAAAAGGACCAGATTTTCCAACTGGAGCACAAATTCTTGGAAAAGCTGGAATCAAAAAAGCCTACAAAACAGGACGTGGAAAATTAAAACTTCGTGCTGTTGCAAAAATTGAACCTTTCAAAAAAAATAGGGAAAGAATAATTGTTACAGAAATTCCTTACCAAGTAAATAAGGCAAATTTAATCAAAAAAATTGCTGAATATGTTAAAGATAAAAAACTTGAAGGAATTTCAGATATTAGAGATGAATCCGATAGAAAGGGAATGAGAATTGTAATTGAGGTAAAAAGGGATGCAAATGCAAATATTGTCCTAAATAATCTTTACAAACAAACTCAACTTGAAACAACTTTCGGAATTATAAATCTTGCCCTTGTTGATGGAGTTCCAAAAATTCTTGACTTAAAAGAACTTATAAAATACTACATTGAACATCAAAAAAATGTAGTAAGAAGAAGAACAAGATTCGACCTTGACAAGGCTCAAAAGAGAAAACACATAGTTGAAGGTTTGATTATTGCCATAGATAATATTGACGAAATTATAAAAATAATCAGATCATCTTATGATAACGACCAAATCAAAAAAATATTTAATGAAAGATTTGGCCTAACAGATTTACAATCTCAAGCAATTCTTGATATGCAATTAAAAAGACTATCAGGTCTTGAAATTGAAAAATTACAAGCAGAAGATAAGGAACTTGCTGAAAAAATCGAATATTTCACATCGATTTTAAATGATGAAGAAAAATTAATTGGAGTTATTGAAGAAGAAATTTTAGAAATAAAAGAAAAATTTGCTGATGACAGAAGAACGAAAATTGTTCCAGATGAGGGAGAATTTGATATTGAAGAATTAATTGAAAAAGAAGACGTATTAATTTCTTTAACTCATGATGGTTATATAAAAAGACTTCCAATAAATACTTATAAGGTACAAAATAGGGGAGGAAAGGGAATTTCCGCTGGAAATACAAAGGAAAATGACTTTATCCAAAAAATTCTTACAACAAACACTCACGAATCCCTACTTTGTTTTACAAATCTTGGAAGAGTTTATTCACTAAAATGCTACGAAATTCCAGAAGCAAGCAGGCAATCAAGAGGTCAAGCTATAATAAATATAATTTCTCTTGCAACAAATGAAAAAATAACTGACATAATGGAATTGTCAGAGCTAAGTGACAACAGCCAATTAGTATTCCAAACTGAAAAGGGAAAAATCAAAAAAACTGATGCCCAATTATTTACAAATATCCAAAGAAATGGAATCATAGCAATTTCACTTGAAGATGATGATAGACTTGTTTCAATTAGGCAAATAGATCATCCTTGTGATATAATTGTAACAACTCAAAAAGGAATGGCAATAAAATTTGCCTCATCAGACATCAGGTCTATGGGAAGAAATGCTCAAGGAGTAAGGGCAATTAGACTTGGAGATGATGATAAGGTTGTGTCAATGAATATAGTTGAAGATGAAGTTTATTTGGTAGTTGTAACTGCAAATGGTTTTGGTAAAAAAACATCCTTCAATAATTTTAACAATCAAAATAGGGGAGGAAAAGGTGTAAGATGCCACAAAATTACAGAAAAAACTGGAGATTTGGTAGCAACTCTTCCTGCTAATTTGGATGACGACATAATGATGGTTTCCTTAAAAGGAGATATGATTAGAATATCAGCAAGAGACATATCAACAACAGGTAGAAATACCCTAGGAGTAAAATTAAAGAATTTAGAAAATACTGAGGACTTTATTGTTTCTGTAACCAAATATTATGAAGAAAACAGCGAGGACTAGAAATGTTTAAGGCAAATATTGAAGAAAAAAATGATCACTTACTAGTAAAACTTATTGGAGATTTAGACGTTTATTCAAAAGAAGATTTTTCTAAATTTTGCGATGAGTCTTTAAAAAATACTGATACAGATTTTATAATAGACCTTGAAAAATTGGATTATATAGATTCAACAGGCCTTGGTATGTTTATAAATATATACAAAGACCAAAAAGAAAAAGATAAAAGTGTAAAAATAATTAATCCAAAAGAAAATATCAAAAAATTATTTAAAATAACAGACATAAGTGATTTATTTGAGATGGAGGAATAATGGATACCATAAGTTTAACAATTCCACCAAAAACCATTTATTTAAAATCAATGAGACTTTTAGCAGCAAGCCTTGCAAGCGACATTGGCTTTGACATAGAAGAAGTCGAAGATATAAGAGTTGTTGTATCAGAAGCAATAAATTATAAAATGAGCGATAGGGACATAAAAATAAATTTCTATACAAAAGAAAATTTAATGAAAGTAGAAGTTATAGGAAAAGATAGGGAAATTGAAGAGGAAAATCTAAAAATTAAACAAATCATCCTTGAACAATTAGCAGACAAGGTAGAAGTTGTTGAAGATAAGATAATACTTACAAAAGAGAAATAATTATGGCAGATACAAAAGAATCTCTTGAAAGAAAAAAAGAGATCAAAGAAAAATTTGAACAATTTTATAAAACAAGGGACAAGGATCTGAGAAATGAACTTATAGAAGATCATATGTATATAGTCGACATACTTTCCAACAAATACGTAGGAAAAGGAATCGAAAAAGATGACCTTTATCAAGTAGCATCTCTTGGTCTAATCTATGCCATTGATAGGTACGATCCATCAAAAGGATACGAATTTTCATCCTTTGCAACCCCAACAATAATGGGCGAGCTAAAAAGATATTTTAGGGACAAAGGCTGGGTAATAAGAGTTCCAAGAAGAATTCAAAATCTCTACAAAAAAATAAATGTAGCAAAAAAAATTCTTCCACAAGAACTCCAAAGAACCCCAACCATAAAAGACATTGCAGCTTACCTTGGAGAAGACGAAGAAACAATTCTTGAAACAATAGAGGCAAGCAAGGTTTATTCTCCACAAAGTTTGGATATGAAATATCAAGTCCAAAAAGGAGAAAATTCCGTAGATTTATCCGACATGATAGGAGAAGACGACAAAAATTTTGATTCAGTAGAATTAAAAGATTTGATAGATAAGTCAACCGAAAGACTAAACGACTTAGAAAAACAAATTTTAGAATTAAGATACTACGAAGGAAGAACCCAAGTAGATATAGCAAATAAACTTTCTATTTCTCAAATGACAGTATCAAGAATAGAGAAAAAAATTCTACAAAAATTCACAATAGAAATGCAAAAAATGCAATAATGACTAGCAGTTTATCTGCTAGTCAGAGCGTCGACAAACCCTCAAGCACGAATATCGGACTTCAAAAATTGTTGATTTCTAAATTCCAAAATTCTAAAAACGCAAACTCGCTAACGCTCAAACAGTGCGTTTTTTGACGAATTTTAAAATTTGAAATCAAATCAATTTTTTCCGTATGATATTCTTAGCATGAGGATTTGTATACTTTATCAAAAGTCTGACTAGCAGTTTATCTGCTAGTTATTTTTTTGAAAATTTTTAAAAATTTAAGAAAATTTCTCAAATATTTTTTGAAAATATAATTTTTTTAATTTTATAATTTACAATTTAGTCTATTAATATGCAAATGAAGCAAAACTTATCATTTCAATAGTTTACCTTAATAAATTGAAAAAAACCTCTGAATTTTCTACAAAAAAAACTTGAAATTTTGTATAAATATAAAATTATAAAATTTCTTAAATATTTTTTTTATTTAATTTTATTGAAATTATCAGTAATAAATGGAGTTTGACAAAAACATAAATATAAACTATAATGTATTCATATAAATCAAAAATAAAAAAGAAAAGAGGAGAGAAGGATGAATGTAAAAAAAGTTTTCTCACAAGCTTTTGCGCTTGGCTTAGTTTTAACACTTACTGCTTGTGGCGGTAGCGTAAACAAAGACAACAACGGCTCAAATGCTGGAGACAACAATGCAAGTAACGAACAAGCTAAGGATGAAGAATTTAAAAAGCAAACTAATGATGATACACTTGTAGTAGGTGTTGATTCACTTGGTGGAGAATTCATCCAAGGTTTTAATAACAGCCAAAACGACGTAAGAGCAAGAGAGTTTATGGGAATCCAAGGTTCTGTTGGTTATGATACTTACGTTAAAGATAGGGGCGGAAAATATGTAGTTAATAAAACAGTTCTTGATGGAGATCCTCAAGAAAAAGAAAATGAAGATGGATCAAAAACTTTTACTTTTAAAATTAAAAAAGATTTAAAATGGTCTGATGGTAAGCCTGTAACAGCTGATGATTATTTATTTAAAGCTCTTTTACACTCACCACAAGATTATGCTCTAATAACAGGATCTACTGAAATAGGTGGAGATTCATTAAAGGGTTACAATGACTTTAGAGAAGGAAAAACTAAAGAATTTGAAGGTGTTAAAAAAATTGATGATCATACTTTTGAAATTACACTTGATTCATCATTCTTACCATACTTTGAAGAAGAATCTTTAAAGGTAATGAACCCAAGACCAATTCACTATATTGCTCCAAACTTAACAATTGATGGTTCAAAATTTGCTCTTAAAGATGGTTATAAATTATCAGACGATGATAAAAAAGCCTTCATTGAATCACTTGATAAGCAAATTGAAACTGAAAAATCTTCTTATGATGAAGCTGTAAAAGAAGCAGGCGAAGAAGATCCAGATGCTAAGAAAGAACACGAAGAAAAAATCAAAACTCTTGAAGATAAGAAAAAATCTGCTGAAAGCGGAAATGATATAGATCCAACAGAAATGCTTGTAGAACAAGCTATGCTTTTTGATGCAAATGAATACAGAAAAGCACCAAAAGTTACATGTGGACCTTATAAATTTGTTTCATTTGAAAACAATATGGTTAAGATGGAACTTAATGACCAATATGCTGGAGATTTTGAAGGACACAAAGCTACAATTCCAAATGTAATCATTCAAGCAATAAACCCAGAAATATCTGTAGACCTTGTTCAAAATGGAGATATAGATGTTTTTGAAGAAGAAATGAATGGTTCAAGAATTTCTCAAATGAGAAAAGCTGCAGATGAAAAGAAATTACAATATGTAGCTTATGACAGAAATGGATATGGATGTTTATCATTCTTAACTGATAGAGGACCAACTCAATATAAAGAAGTAAGACAAGCTATAGCTTTCTTAATGAACAGGGATGATTTCGTACAAAACTTTGCAGGTGGATATGCAGTAGTAACAAACGGAATGTATGGTTCTAGCCAATGGATGTATAAAGAAAGAGGAGCTGACGTAGAAGGAAAACTTACAAAATATACCTTAAACGTTGACGAAGCTAATAAGAGATTAGATAATTCTCCATACAAATTTGAAAAAGACGGGAAAACTGCTTGGGATGTTAAAAAAGCAGCAGAAGAATACAAAAATAATGCTGACAAATTTGATTACTACAGATACGATGAAAATGGTAAAAAATTACAAGTTAACCAATTTGGTTCAAAAGATTCAGAAATAACAACCCTTCTTTCAAACCAATTGCCAGATAATGCTAAACAAGCAGGACTTGAATATAACGTTCAAGCAGGTGATTTTAATACTCTTCTAAACTACAGAGAAAATCCAAAAGAAGGAGACAAAGCAGAATACACAGCATTTAACATGGGACTTGGATTTGGAACACCATTTGATCCTTTCTACCAATACAATAGCAAAGGAAATGATAATAAAACAAAAACAAATGACCCACAAGCTGACAAAATTACAGAAGAATTAAGAAGAATAAAACCAGGTGAAAATGAAGCTTACCTAGATAAATGGGAAGAATTCCAAAAATGGTACAATGATTACCTTCCAGAAATTCCACTTTATTCTAACAATATCCACTCATCAGCATCATCAAGAGTTAAAGGATTTGATGGTTTAACACCAGAATGGGCAGTATCTTGCCAAATCAACCAAATGAGCCTTAAATAAGATTTAATCAAATAAAAGACAAAAAGAAGCCATAAATTTGGCTTCTTTTTAATTGATTTAATTGATGAGTATAAAATTTCTTTTTTATTTGCTTAGTATAAAAATTAGAAAAGGAATATGATTACAAAATTTTTTGAAATTTAGAAATATAAATAGTAAAAAAACTGTAATTAATTTAAATTATTAACTTGTTTTATAAGGAGTTTTTTATTTGCTATGATTTTTTTACATTTCATAAATTTAGCTAATAGAAATCTATTTCTAGAAAATCCACAATATTTTTTGCTTTCTAATCAAATTTATTTTTCTTTTTAATATCATTTTTTATTAATTTATATTTTTTATTTTTATTAATTCCTAAATTCATCTTTATAAGTTAAAATCATTAGAGTATTAACGCATTGTAGAATATTTTTTCAATTAATATGCATTGAGATAAGTTTTTGCTCATGAATAATGAATTTTTAAAAATAAATGTCAATCTTTATAAGTTTATGACAAATTTTTCGTTGACAAATATAGGTTTTTATATTAATATAATGGTTATGATATTATAAGTTTACTCTATCTAATTTTTTTATATTTATTTATAAATTTCTATAAGTAATATTTTCTTAGTCAAAATCTTTGTTGAAGATTATAAGGATTTTTAATTAATCAATGTGAATAAAATATTAGTTGGTAAGCTTAAAAACATAAGGAAGGGATGAATATGTTAAAATACATAGTAAAAAGAATCATTAATTTGATTCCTGTAGCCATAATTATATCTATTTTGGTTTTTGTACTTTCTAAATCAATGCCTGGCGATCCTGTTTTAGCTATGATGCCAAAGGATGGAAGAATGACCAAGGCTCAACAAGAACAAATGTATAAAAATCTTGAGAAACGTTATGGTTATGATAAATCGTTGCCAGAGCAATATTTTATGTGGATGGGAAGAAGTTTGAAGGGAGATTTTGGTGAATCTACTCAAGCTAAAAGACCTGTTAAGGAATATCTTTCTGAGCCACTTAAAAATACAATTTTATTAAATATAGGTTCGACTCTTGTTTCCTTTGTGCTTTCGGTGCTTATTGGAATAAGATCGGCTGTTCATAAGGGAGGATTTTTTGATAAGTTCTTCCAGGTGTTTACTCTTGTTGGAATTTCTTTGCCTACATTTTTTATAGGATTATTTTTGATATTCTTATTTGCTTTTAGGCTAGGATGGTTCCCTGCTAATGGTATGCCTAGAAATAATACTTTTGGCGAATGGGTTAAGTATTTAATCCTACCTACTTTAACTTTAACTTTTGGTTCTATGGCATCTATTTCTAGATATGTAAGAAATTCTATGCTTGATTCTTTAAATGAGGATTATATTAGAACTGCAAGGGCTAAGGGTTTAAAGGAAAAAACTGTAATTTATTCTCACGCTTTTAGAAACGCCCTAATTCCAGTTGTAACTGCTATGACTTGGGCTGTTTTATCAATGTTTTCGGGTTCTGCTATAACTGAAACTATTTTTGCCTACAGGGGAATTGGAAATATTCTTATTAAATCTGTTTTAGCTCAAGATTATAATGTTATTCTTGCTTTAACTATGTTTTATGCAATTTTAACTCTTCTTGGAAACTTGATTATGGATATTGCTTATGCTCTTGTAGATCCTAGAGTAAAATTGGAGGCTTAATATGAAAGATGAATTAAATAAATCATTTAAATCTTTTGGTAGATTAGTTCTTTCTTTATTTACTTTTGGAACTAGGGCAAATAATGAAGAATCTGATGTAAATCTTGGAGATGTTAATCCTAAAAATGAAAATGAGTCTTTGAAGGAAGATGCTATTACTTCTCCTGGGAAAATGGCTGTAAAAAATTATTTTAGAAATCCTTTGGGAGTTATTGGTCTTCTTTTGATGCTTGGAATTATTCTAGCAGTTTTTGTTGGATCAGCATTAATTCCTTTTAATCCTTACCAATCTGAGGGTACTCTTATAAATGTTTCAGCAGGTTCAGGCTATATGAAATATCCTTCTGAAATGGAAAAGGAAGGTGTTGAAAGAATTTCTGTAGGAAATACTTTTGGTGTAGGTCTTACTAAAAAGAAAAATTTCTATTATTGGGGCAAAAATAACGAAGATAATGTTATGAAAATGCCTGATGATATAAAGGAAAAACTTGATGGTAAAAAAATAAAAGATGTTGCAGCTGGGGATAGACATATTCTTGTTGCAACTGAAGATAATGAAGTTTATGGTTGGGGTAATGATTCCTTCCAACAAACAAAACTTCCACCAATGCAAGAAAGCCAAATAAAAGAAGAAGGAATCAAAAAACTTGGTGGTGGAGTTCAATATTCTGTAGTTTTAACTGAAAAAAATAATATATATGTTTGGGGTTCAACAATGAACTCAAGACTTGATCTTATTCCTAAAGAAGTTCAAGGAAAAGTTGTTGATTTTGATACAAGCGGTTCAAATATTTTGGCTGTATTAAAAGATGGCTCTACAAAACTTTTAGGTGTAAGAGGAGCTGAGGTAGATGTTGGAGCACCAGATGAAATTAAAAATAATAAAGTTAAAATTTCTAAGGTTGCCTTAACTTCAAATTCTGCGGCAGCCCTTGATGAAAATGGAAAACTCTATGTTTGGGGACCTTCTAGAGATAGTTTATCTGGAGATAATGTTCCAAAAATTAAGGGCAAAATTAAAGATATAGTTGCAGGAACAAATCATTTTACTGCCCTTGATGAAGATGGAAAGTTATATTCTTGGGGAAATAATAATTATGGCGAAGCAGATGCTCCTAGTGGAAAATATGAAAAAATATTTTCTGGTTATTTTAACAATTATGCTGTAAGCAAGGATTCTAAAATTGATACTTGGGGACTTAAAGGATTTAAATTTGGATCAGATGACCAAGGTCGTGATATTTTTACAAGATTAATTCACGGTGGAAAAATGACCATAATAATTTCTTTTGTATCAGTTCTTATCCAAGTAGTTCTTGGTGTAATTATTGGTATGGTTTCAGGTTATGCTGGTGGACGTGTTGACAATGTTTTGATGAGAATTACAGAAATTGTTCAATCATTCCCATTCTATCCATTAATTATTACACTTTCAGCCCTACTTCCTGTAAATACTAGTCAAAATACAAGACTTATGATGATCATGGTTTTACTTGGTGTTATTGGATGGACAGGAATTGCAAGACTTGTTCGTGGACAAATTCTTGCTGAAAGAGAAAGAGATTATGTAATTGCAGCTAAAGCCCTTGGAGTTACAAATTCGTCAATTCTTGTAAGACATATTTTGCCAAATATCCTATCAATAATAATTGTAAATGCAACTCTTGGATTTGCAGGAAACCTACTTACTGAAGCAGGTCTATCATTTTTAGGATTTGGTGTTCAAGAGCCAATGCCATCTTGGGGTAATATGATGACAAGTGCCCAATCATCAGATGTAATTAATATTTATTGGTGGAGATGGGTAATTCCAGCTCTTGCAGTATTTTTGGCAGCATTTTCAGTAAACTTAATTGGAGATGCCCTAAGAGATGCAATAGACCCAAGATCAAATGAGAGATAGGTGTAAAAATGAAAAATTTACTTGAAATAAAAAAACTTCATACCTACTTTGAAACAAGACGTGGTCTTATAAAAGCGGTAAATGGAGTATCATGCACAATTGAAGAAGGAAAAACTTTGGGTTTGGTTGGAGAATCTGGCTCAGGAAAAAGTCAAACTGCTATGAGTATCTTGCAACTTTTTGAGCCAAACCAAAAAATCTACAGTGGAGAAATTATTTTTGATGGTAAAAAGATATCTGATTTTAATAGAAATCAAATGGAAAAGGTAAGAGGAAATGATATTTCTATGATTTTCCAAGAGCCAATGAGTTCACTTAACCCAGTTTTTACAGTAGAAAAGCAAATTTCAGAAGTTTTAATTCTTCACAAAAAAATGAATAAAAAAGAGGCTTCAAAAAGAGTGGAGGAATTACTTGCTCAAGTAAAAATTCCAAATCCTCACGTTGTTGCAAAACAATATCCATTTGAGCTTTCTGGTGGTATGAACCAAAGGGTTATGATTGCCATGGCCCTTGCTTGTGAGCCAAAATTATTAATTGCTGATGAGCCAACAACAGCCCTTGACGTTACAATTCAAGCTCAAATTCTAAAATTGATGAACGAATTAAAGGAAAAACAAAATACTTCAATTTTATTTATAACTCACGATTTGGGAGTAATAAATCAAATGGCAGATGAGGTTGCTGTAATGTATTGTGGACAAATAGTAGAACAATCTCCAGTTGATTATATTTTTAAACACGATATTACAAAGTACAACCATCCTTACACAATCGCTCTTTTAAATTCTATTCCAGCAATTACAAGTGATAGAAATGAAAGACTCGATATTATACCTGGTTCTGTTCCGCATCCACTTAACCTTCCTGATGGATGTAAATTTGCAGATAGGTGTAAATTTGCTACTGAAAAATGTAGAAAAGAAATGCCAGAGCTTGTGGCAGTAAATGAAAATCAAAAAATAAGATGCCACTTTCCAAATAGAAAGGAGAGAGAAGATGGAGAAAAATAATAAAAAGATCTTATTTAAAATAAGAAATCTTAAAAAATATTTCCCAATCAAGAAAAAATCTATCTTTTCTAGGGGAGCAAACGAATATGTCCATGCAAATGAAAATATTTCAATAGATATATTTGAAGGCGAAACTTTTGGTTTGGTTGGAGAAAGTGGTTGTGGAAAATCTACTTTTGGTAGGACAATCCTTCAAATTTATGAACAAACTGAAGGAACTACTCTTTATTATGGAACAACTCTTGATAGACTTGCCCCAGCTTATATGGGAAAAGATATTAAAGAAATTCCAAAAAAATTCCCTTCATACGATACAGAAGTGGAAAAACTTCATTCAATTTATGATGAACTAGAAAAAACTGAAGATGAAGAAAAAAAAGCTGAATTAAACGAAGCTGCTATGCATCAAAGAAGACTTCTCCAAGAAGATTATGAAAATATGATGAGAATAGCAGGAGGACTTCTTGCAAGCGACAATTTGTCAGAAATTTCTTCTATTCTTGATGATTATTACAAAAAAATCAAGGAAAGATCAAAAGTTTTACTAGACATTAAAAAAATCGAAGAAAAAGACGAAGTAAGGATTAGAGATAAAAAAGAATTAAAAGATGCTATCCTAAATGATCCAAAATACAAGGAACTTTTGAATAAAAAAGAAAAACTTGATAAGGAAGTTTTGGAAAAAGAGCAAAAAATATCTGCTAAAAAAGAAGAATTAAAATCAAAAGAGCTTTTTGAAAAATTTGAAAGTTTTGTAGATGATGGAATAGACCTTTCAAGACTTACAAACGAAGAAATGAGAGAGCTTAGAAAAGATCTTCAAATTATTTTCCAAGATCCTTATGGTTCTTTGGATACAAAAATGACAGTTGGAAATATTATTGGAGAAGGTGTCTTGGGCCATGGACTTTTCAAATCAAGAAGTGAAGCAGGCTACAACGAATATATCCAAGATATAATGAACCAATGTGGACTTGCTCCATATTTTATTCATAGGTATCCTCACCAATTTTCAGGTGGACAAAGACAAAGAATTGGAATTGCCAGAGCCCTTGCTTTAAATCCAAAATTTATAGTTTGCGATGAGGCAGTATCAGCTCTTGATGTTTCAATCCAATCACAAATTATAAACTTATTACAAGATTTAAAAACTGACTTAAATTTAACATATTTATTTATAACCCACGATCTTTCAGTTGTAAAATATATTTCTGATAGGATTGGAGTAATGTATTTGGGAGTTATGGTTGAACTTTCAGATTCTGATAGAATTTTTGCAAATCCACAACACCCTTACACAAAAGCACTTTTGCAAGCAATCCCTAGAACTGATGTTGATAAGGGGCAAGAACTTCAAACAATTGAAGGAGATATTCCATCAGCAGTAAGACCACCAAAGGGTTGCCGTTTCCACACAAGATGTAAATATTGCATGGATATTTGTAAACAATTTGAGCCAGAGCTTAAAGAAGTTGAAAAAGGCCACTTTGTAGCTTGCCACTTGATGGATGTATCAGAAGAAACAAAAATGAAAGCCTTCGAAAAAAATGAAGAAGAAAGACTTAAAAAAGAACATGAATTAGCCAAGGAAGCTAATCTATGAAAAGACCAGTAGATCCTTTCAAAAATAAAACAAAAGAAGAAATCTATGAAAAAGAAGAACTTTTAGAAAAAGATAATCTAGAAAAAGACGATAGACTCGCTATGTTTTTGGCAGCTATGAAAGTTTTTTTACCACCAGTTTTATTAATACTTCTACTCTTTACATCCTTAATATTTTTCTTTTAGTTTACAAATTAAATTTAAGGGTAAGAAATTAAAAGAGAAATGACAAAAGAATTTGAAAGGAAGTATTATGAGTAAATTTGATTTATATTTTAAACCAGAATGTCCATATTGTTTAAAAGTTTTAAACTTTATGCATGAAAATAAAATAGTAAATTTTACATCTTATAATATAAAAGATGGAAGATGCGGAGAAGAAAATCAAAAAGCCCTTGAAGAAATAGGTGGCAAAGTCCAAGTTCCATTTATGGTTTTTGGTGATGAAAAAATGTACGAATCTGACGATATAATAGAATATCTAAAAGAAAATTATTAAAATTAAGCCAGTGGGAAATCCTGCTGGTTTTTTTGTGAGGTAAAAATGAAAAAATTACAATATAAAGACGAAAAAATTTTTGAAAATGAAAGAATGACCTATAAATTAGAAGGAAAGTACAATGTATTGCGTCCTAGTGGAAAATTGGTCGCAAGATTTAAAATAAAAAACTTATTTAGCCTAAGAGGAAAAAAACAAGCTGTAATAGGAAATTTAAAAATTGAAAAAATGAACGACCAAAAAATAAATGAGGCGAAAATTATAAATAGGCAAATGAAATTAATAGAAAATGGAGAAAATCTATCATTAATAAAAGAAGATGAATTTTTGGCAAACTTTGACTTTACAAAAAACACCTTAGAAATTTATGAAGATGAAAACTTGTGTGTTGCAATATTTTTTGCCTTAAAAAAATTGGAAGAAAATAAAAAATAATAATGGAGATTTAGGAATCTACATATATTTTATAAAGAAAAAACAAAAATCCAAATAAAAAAGGACTTTTGCAAAACTATGAATAATCATAATTTCGCAAGAGTCCTTTAAACATATATATTTCCATATTCATCAGAAGTTTTAGTAAGAGCTATTATAAATTCCACAAAGGCTATTATTGATGGGATAAAAGTCCATGAAAAAATTAAATAAGCTATACCTGTGCCGATTTTTCCAGAATAAAATTTGTGAGCTCCAATTCCTCCCAAAAAAAACGCCAAAAGCACATAAGCAACTTTATTTACAGCCCTTTTATTGTAAGAGTTTATATAATAATTATTAGTCACATTACTTTTTTCTTCAATCCTATTTACCTTAAAATCATCTTCATCAAAATCTTCATTTAAGCTATGATTTTCAACAAAATTTTTTTCTTTTATTTTACTTACCAAATATCCATCATCTGCCTTAAAAACTTTGACCTTATCCCCAATTTGAGGAATAAAATTCACATCAGAAAGTTTAACCCTTACAACAGATCCATCATCAAGACCTACAACTATATCATCAATTTCAATTTTTATAATTTCTCCCATAAATTTCTCCTTATTTTTTATAATTATATCATAATTTGTATAAAAAAAATAAAAAAATCATAAAATTTCCCCAAAGTTGCCCTATAGTTGCTAGCTTTTTTGAAAAACATTACTTAAAATAATATTAAGGAGGACTTATGATTGGACAAAAAATCAAAAACAAAAGAAAAGAATTGAACCTTACCCAAGAATATTTGGCAAAGGAACTAAATATATCAAGACAAGCCGTATCCAAATGGGAAAAAGAAATAAGCGAGCCATCAATGGAAAATTTGGTAAAATTGTCAGAAATTTTTGGAGTAGATATAGGATATTTTAAAAATGAAGAAGATGAATCGAAAATAGGAAAAATTTTTTGGTCATTTCTCTACGCTATAATTGGCTTTGCCTTTTACCTAATTTATTATTTTGGAATAGTAGAAGGAGCCTTAAACAAAAACCCAAAAGAAATGCCATTTTTAATATTAACAATTTTTCTAGCCTTGTCAGTAATAGCCTTCCCCCAAGCCATAAAAGATATGGGAAAAAAACTAGAAAAAATAGATTATTTCACATTTTCGAAATTGGTTTTGCCGATAATTTTTATAATTTCTCCCTTTATTGTTTTTTATTATATTTTTAAAAATGAAAGCTGATAATTTTATGATGTTTATGTAATTTTAAGAAAAAATAATGGGGCTGTTGAAAAATATGAATAATCATTATTCAATATTTAGAGGGGTCTCCTAGAAGATTTTTAATAGCACTCTTATATTGAGGCAAAATCTTCATAGAATTTCCTCTAACAATTGGGATGATTTATTTATTTTGCAACATTCCAATATTTTTTATTTTCTTATTAAATAGTTAAAGGCTGATAGGGCTGCTGTAGCTCCTGAGCCTGCTGCTATTATTATTTGTTTATAAACGGAATTTATTGCATCACCTGCTGCAAATATTCCTTCTATATTTGTTGAACCGTCTTTTTCTACTTCGATTTCGCCCCTATCTGTGAGTTTTATCTTTCCTTCTAGCCATTCTGTGTTTGGAATTTGACCGATTTGGATAAAAACTCCAGCGAGATCTATTGTTTTTTCTTCTTTTGTATTTCTATCTATATATTCAAGACCTGTTAGTTTTTTATCTCCAAGGAGTTTTGTTGTTTGGGCAGATGTTATAACTTTTACGTTTTGAAAGGATTCTAATTTTGTTTGTAATATTTTATCTGCCTTTAATTCTGGTAAAAATTCGAGAACTGTAACGGTTTTTGCTATTGATGCAAGGTCTATTGCCGCTTCTATTCCTGAATTTCCTCCTCCTACAACTGCCACGTCTTTTCCTTTAAATAGGGGACCGTCGCAGTGGGTACAAAAAGCTACGCCCTTGTTTTTGAATTTTTCTTCTCCATCTATTCCAAGAAGTCTCCATCTTGTTCCTGTTGCAAAAATTAGACTTTTACTATTTATTTTTGCTCCATCTTCTAGGATAATATTGAATTCATCATCTTTTTTTTCGAAATCGACAGCTTTTACTCCCTCTATTATGTCTACACCAAGATTTTCTACTTGGTTTTTGACTGATAGCATATATTTAGGTCCTTCTGTTTTTAGGATTCCTGTTATATTTTCTATATCGAGAGTTTCGTTTACTTGTCCACCAAATTCGTCTGCAACTATTGCAACTTTTAGTCCTTTTCTTGCTCCATAAATTGCAGCTGTAGCACTACTTGGTCCTGCTCCTACTATCAAGATATCGTAATCTTTGAAATTGGATAAATCTTTTTGGACTTTTTCTGCTACAAGGTCTAAAAGACTTGCCATAGTTTTTTTGCCCCCGTCAAGAAATTCTTCATTTTCAAAAATTGCTGGTACTGCCATAACATCTCTTTGTTCACATATATCTTGGTTTATTGAACCTTCAATCATTGTGTGTGAGATATTTTTGTTTAAAACTGCCATAATATTGAAAGCTTGTACAACCTCTGGGCAGTTGTGGCAGGAAAGTGAAACTATTGTTTCAAAATTTCTTTTTTCCTTTATAGATTTTATTCTTTCTTTTTCTTCAGTGGATATTTTTGGTTCGATTCCACCAACTTGCAAAAGTGCAAGAACAAATGATTCGAACTCGTGTCCCAAAGGAATTCCTGCAAAAACAATTTTTCCGTGTTCAAATTCTCCGTTTAAACTAAAAGCAGGTGTAAAATCTAATTTTTCTTCTTTTATTTTTATCTTGTCAGATAAAGACTCAACATCTTCAACAAAAGATTTTAGTTTTTTTGAATTTTCATCTTCATTTAGCGAAAGTCCAATTGTTACATTGGACTTTAGCATTTTAAGATAAGCCTTTAGCTGATCTTTTAATTTACTGTCTAACATCAGATTTTTCCAACAAGGTCAAGTCCTGGTGTTAGTGTATCATCATTTTCAGAATTCCATTTAGCAGGACATACTTGGTCTGGATGTTTTCTTACATATTGACCAGCTTTAACTTTATATATATTATTTTCTGCTTTTCTTCCGATTCCTCCTGCATTTATTTCTAATGCTTGAATAACATTATCAGGGTCTATAACAAAAGTTGCTCTGTCAGCTTTTCCATCTTCTGTTAAAATATCTAAAGCTTTTGTGAGTTCTTTGTTAGAATCGCCAATCATTTTGTATTGGATTTTTCCTATAGCTTCACTTTCATCATGCCAAGCCTTGTGTACAAAATGTGTATCAACACTTACAGAATAAACTTCTGCTCCCATTTCTTTTAATTGCCCATATTTTTCTTGTAAATCTTCAAGCTCTGTAGGACATACAAAAGTAAAGTCTGCTGGATAAAACATTAAAACTTTCCATTCACCTTCAAGGTCCTTATCGCTAATTTTGATAAATTCATTTGTTTTTGGATCATAAGCATCCAAATTAAATTCAGGTAATTTTTTTCCTATTAATGACATAATATCCTCCATTTTTAAATAAATTACTTTATTTTAAATAAGAAACAAAGTATATGATAATTATACTCATTATAAAACTAAAATCAATATCATAAATTTCAAAATAAAAAATGCCCTTCCAAAATTTATGGAAAGGCAATTTTAAAAAGCCACTTATAAGTATTTAAGTGGCTCTTTGATGGGCGAAATCTTTTTTTAAAGATTTCCATGAGTTAAACAGTAAAAGTTTATTTTCTAAACTTTCTATTTAATTATATCATTGAATTTACAATTGGTAAAGATAATTAATAATTTGTCCACATAGTTTGGGTATAATTTAATTGAGGTGAATTATGAATATATTATTAGCTTTGGATTCTATTAAAGATTTTGAAAATTCTATTGAGATTGGAAATTATTTCAAGGAAGAATTGGAAAGTGAAAATGTGAATAATGAGGTTAATATTCTTCCATTTTTGGATGGGGGAATGGGGACTGTTGAAATTATGAAGGAAGTTATTGGTGGGGATTTTTCTTATGTTAATGTTCATAATCCTTTGAGTGAGGCTGTAACTTCTAGATATATTATAAAGGAAAATTTGTGCGTGATGGAGATGGCTCAGGCTTGCGGGCTTAGGCTTTTGTATAAGGATAAGCTTGATGTTATGGAATCTTCTTCAATTGGCCTTGGGGAGATGATTGTTGATGGTTTAAATAATGGCTGTGAGAAATTTTTTATTGGCATTGGGGATACTGCAACTAATGATATGGGCATGGGTATGCTTTATGCTTTGGGGGTTAGGTTTTTTGATAAAAATCTTAATTCTTTAAATCCTGTTGCTAAAAATATGATTAAGGTTGATTCTATTGATATGTCTGGTCTTGATAGGAGAATAATGGATGTTGATTTGGAGATTGCCACAAGCCAACCTCTTACTCTTTTTCAAAGAAATTCTTTTTTGGAAAAAAGACCTATTAGAAAGGGAGCAAGTCCTGATGAAATTTTACAACTTGAAAAAGCCTGCAAGCATTTTTCTAAAAAAGTTAGTGAGGCTTTGGGTGTAAGCGAAATAGATTTTCCTTACCTTGGTGCTGGTGGCGGAGTTTCTTGGGCTCTTTATATATTTTTTAGGGCAAAAATTTCTAATTCTATGGAACTTGTTTTGTCTTTGCTTGATTTTCAAAAATTGGTTAGGGACAAAGACCTTTTAATTATTACGGAAAATGTTGATGAATTTAATGGAGAAAATTCTATTAATCTTTCTAAATTTGCTAAAAGATATAATGAAAATATAAAAATTATTTTCTTGCAAGATGAAGATTATCCAAATATGAGGGATAATCCTTATATAGATGATATTTATAAATTTAAAATAAAATCTAATCTTGAAAGGGGAGATTATGAGAAAGAAATCAGGTCTGTTGCTAGGACTTTTATTTCTGATAATCTTTCACAGATGGAAAATAAATTTGAGAAAGAGGAGTTATGGCTAAGGGAAAAATGACAAGAATTTTAATGGGAATAAATATCCTAGTTTTTATATTGATGACTGTTACAGGTGGCAGTGAAAATATTGAAAATCTTTTGAGATTTAATGCTATGAGCAAAATCCATGTTTATTATGGCGAATGGTGGAGACTTTTTTGCCCGATTTTCATACATATTGGGATAATACATCTTTTGATGAATATGTATTTTTTAAATAATGTTGGAGATGAATTTGAAAGTCTTTATGGTTCTACAAAATTTCTAATAATTTATTTACTTTGTGGAATAATGGGCAATTTATTTACCTACGCTTTTGGAGAAGTAACAAGCGTATCAGCTGGAGCATCAACTTCTTTGTACGGCTTATTTGGACTTGCCTTAGGAATTATGTTCAATTACAAGGACAATGAATTTTTAAGACAATTTGGCTCAAGCTTTATAGGAATTGTTGCTATAAATATAATATATTCATTTATGGTTCCAGGTATTGGAATTACAGGACATATTGGAGGGCTTTTGGGTGGATTTATTCTTGCAGGATTTTTCCCAATAATGAATATGACTTTGCCAACAAGCACAAGAATTATTTCCCTTCTAGCCTTTGTGCTAATTGCAATAGGCTTTGTATTTATAGGAAATAAATCAATGTTACAAGCCATATAAAAAATTAAACAAAATAAAAGGAGAAAAAATGGATAGAAAAGATATAGACAAGTCTCTAAAATGGGACACAGAAAAAATTTACAAGACAGACGAAGACTTCTACAAAGAAGTAGAAGAAGTAAAAAATCTAATCGAAAAAACTAAGGCATACAAAGGAAAGATTTTACAATCAGCCGACAGTCTTTACGATTTTTTAAAAACAAACGAAAAATTAGAAAGAAAATTTTCAAAACTTGGCGTATATGCCTCATTAAAATCTGACGAAGATACAAGAGTTGCAAAATATCAAGAAATGTCAAAAATAGCAGATAATTTATTTGCAAATCTTGCCCAAGAACTTTCTTTTATAACACCAGAAATTTTGTCAGAAGATTATAAAAAAGTACAAACATATATAGAAGAAAAAGAAGAGCTAAAAATTTACGCTCATTATTTTGAAGATTTATTTAGAAATAAAGACCATACCTTAGGCGAAAATGAAGAAAAAATTATAGCTTCATTTGCAAAATTATCCCAAAATCCACAAAACACTTATATGATTTTTTCAAACGCTGACCTAAAATTTCCAAAAGTAAAAAAAGGCAATGAAGAAATTCAAATCACAGATTCAAACTTCACAAACCTAGAGCTAGATTCAAATCGTGAATTTAGAAAAGAAGTTTACGAAAAATATTATACAGTTTACAAGCAATTTGAAAACACAGCAGCTTCCCTTCTTGATGGCGAAATAACAGCAAATAACACCATAGCAAAATTAAAAAAATTCGATTCAGCAAGAAAAATGAGTCTGTTTGCAAACAACATTGACGAAAAAGTTTACGATAACTTAGTAGAAGTAATCCACGATAATATAGAAATCCACAGAGATTACACAAGTTTGAGAAAAAAAGTTTTAGGCCTTGATGATTTAGGATTTCACGATATTTATTTGCCATTAGTAGAAGATTATAACAAAACCTACACTTTCGATGAGGCAAAAGAATTAATCTTAAAAGCCCTAGCTCCACTTGGAGAAGACTACATCAAAAAAGCAAGAGAAGGCTTTGAAGACAGGTGGTTTGATGTTATGGAAAATGAAGGAAAACGATCAGGAGGATATTCATCAGGATCCTACGATACAGAACCATACATTTTATTAAACTACAACGACTCCCTAGATTCACTTTTTACAACAGCTCACGAGTTGGGTCATTCTATGCATTCATACTACACAAGAAAAACCCAACCATATATATACGGAAACTACTCAATATTTTTGGCAGAAATAGCATCAACAACTAACGAACTTCTATTATTAAACTACATGATAGACCATGCCAAAGACGAAAAAGAAAAAGCCTATCTATTAAACCACTACGTAAATTCATTCAAATCAACAGTCTTTAGACAAACAATGTTTGCAGAATTTGAACTAGAAGCAAATAAGCTAGTAGAAAATTCAATGCCAGTAACAGCAGAAAAATTAAACCAAATCTATCACGACCTAAACGTAGACTATTTTGGCAAAGATATAGAAGTAGATAAATATATATCAACAGAATGGGCAAGAATCCCACACTTTTATATGTCCTACTACGTCTTCCAATACGCAACAGGCTTTTCATCAGCAGTAAGCCTATCAGAAAAAATCCTCCACGGAGATGAAAAAGATTTGGAAAAATATCTTAACTTTTTAAAAGCAGGAAAAAGTAAATATCCAATAGAAGTATTAAAAGATGCGGGAGTAGATATGACCAAAAAAGATTCACTCCAAAAAGCAATGGATGCCTGCAAAGAAAAATTAGAAGAATTAAAAAAATCATTAGAAAAATAAAATAAAAAGAGCCTTATAAAAGAGTAAAAATACTTTGAAATAAGGCTCTTTTAAAATGCAAAAAAATAAAAATAAAAAAATTTGACAAAGATAAAAAATCCTAGTATTATATAAAGGCACTGTTAAAGAGCAAAGTCAAAAAGAAAAATAAAAATTGACAAAGTAATTTAAATAGTGTATTATATATTTAATATCACTTCAAACAAACAATCTAAAAAGTAAGATTTTAATAAAAAAATTAAAAAAATACTTGACAAGATAAAATGAACGTGGTATTATATAATAGTCGTTACAAAGTAACGGCATTGAACCTCAAAAAATATATAGAAAACTACAATAAAAGTAAAGTGAATTACTTTGAGTAAACCAAAACGAAAAATGAAAAGTCAAGATCAAACAATAATTGAGAGTTT
>NZ_KV803710.1:0-16523 GCF_001811125.1 Anaerococcus sp. HMSC068A02
GCAGTAAGAGAAGGTGGAAGAACAGTTGCATCTGGAGTTGTTTCTAAAGTTATAGCTTAATTTAGCTAAAATTTCGAAATAAAATAGATTACTTGAAAGACGGGGAAGTCCCCGTCTTTTTTTAAAGATTATTATTGAAATTTTATGAGGAAATTAAATGAAAGAAAAATTTAGTAATTTTAAGGAAATATTTAAGAAAATATTTTTTATATCTGTATTAATTCTTGTAATTGTTGAATTTAGAAAAATATCCAAAGAAATAAATGTTGATGATGTAAAATTTATTTTTTCTAACTTATCGGTTATTACATTGCTTTTTATGGGAATTTATGGAATTTTTGCTAATATTCCAGCAAGTTTGTATGATTTTATTTTGAATGAAGAGCTTGGAAATAATTATGATAAAAAATACATAGGAGAAACTGGATTTTGCATTAATAATTTCAATGATCTTTTGGGACTTGGTGGATTTATTTCTATTGGATTGAGGACAGCTTTTTATGGAAAAGGTCATGAAGCTACAAAGCTTGTGAAAAAAATCTTACAACTTTTGGTTTTTTTGCCATGTGGCTTGTCATTTTTTTCTATTATTTCCTTAATTTCTTTAATATTTCGCTCAAATCCAAATTTACAAAGTTATATGCTTTTGCTTGTTGGTGCAAGTTTGTATATTCCTTTTGTATTGGCTTTGTCTTTTTTTGGAAAGATTAAATTTTCTAGAAAAAATCAAATAAAATTATTTTTAATCTCAATTGCTGAATGGTTTGGAGTTATGAGTGCCTTTGTGGTTATTGGGTATTTAATGGGGATTAAATTTGATTTGCTTAGTTTATCAACTTTGGTTGTTGCTGCAAATATTGTAGGATATATTTCTATGATTCCTGGAGCTATTGGTTCTTTTGACCTTATAATTTTATTTGCTTTAAAAAGTCAGGGTATAAATCAAGAATTGGCACTTGCTTGGATTCTTCTTTATAGAATGTTTTACTATATTGTTCCATTTTGCCTTGCTTTTGTATTTTTTACTAAAAATTTTACAATTGCTTTTCAATTTAAGGAATCTGCTTTTATAAAAAGACTTTTCAAAAATATTCTTTTGGTTTTGAATACTTTTTTATTGTATATTTTTGGACTTTTTATGATTTTGGCTGCAACTTTGCCAGATAAGGCTTATGGTGGAGGTCTTCTTACAAAATTAAATCCTATAAGAGCATCAGCTATTTATCAGTTTCCATCTCTTCTTTTTGGATTTATATTTATAGTTATGGCAAGAGCTTATATTTCAAAACAGAAAAAATCTTTTCTTTTAAACACCGTAATGTTAATTCTTGTATTTTGCTATACTTATATAACTGGTTATAGTTTATCTACTCTTATTTATATTTTTATAATGTTTGTAATTAATCTTATTACAAAAGATGAACTTTATACCAAACAATTTATTTATGCTATCGAAGATAGGTTTATTGATTTACTTTTGACAAATTTTATGCTCATAGTTTATGTAGGGAAAATTTTGAAACGTGGCTCTATCATTGATGTGAATATTAGTGAGGCTAATGATTTTATTCTGATTCCTTTTGAGTATAATTTTATTTCAATAATTGCTACTATATCAATAATTTATTTTCTCGTTTATCTTTTGATTAGGAATTTGCAAGGGGCTAGGTTAAAAGTTGGGGAAAAATTTGATTATGATAGGTATTTAAATTTGCTAAAAAATCAGGGTGGTTCCAAAGAAGCCTTTCTTTCTTTTTTGGATGATAAGGATCTTTATTGGTTAAAAAATGATGAATGTGATTTGGCTTGTCTTCAAATTAGGACAGTGGGAGATAAGGTAATTGTAATGGGGGATCCTATTGGAAATGAAAAATATTTTGATGAGCTTTTGGAAAAATTTATTTATGAAGCTGATGATTTGGGTTATAACATTGTTTTTTATGAAATAAATAAAGATATAACAATGAAAGTTCATGAATATGGTTTTAATTTTATGAAATTTGGGGAAAGTGCAAATGTAAACCTTGAACAATTTAATCTTGATGGCAAGAAAAAGAAAAATCTAAGAAAAACTATAAATAAACTTGATAGAGATGGATATAGTTTTGAAATATTACAAGGACCTTTTGATGGAAAAACTATAAAAAGACTTCAAGAAATTTCTAATTCTTGGCTTGGAGAAGGTAAAGAAAAGGGATTTTCTTTGGGATTTTTTGACAAAGATTATTTGAATAACGGAGATATTGCTGTAATAAAAAATCCTAATCAAAAAATAATTGCTTTTGCAAATTTATCGCCAATTTATGTAGAAAATTGGGCAACAGTTGACCTTATGCGTTATGAAGAAAATGTTGATGGCTTGATGGATTATTTGTTTATAAATATTTTCACGTATTTGAAAGAAAATGATATAAAATATTTTGACCTTGGCATGGCTCCACTTTCAAATGTAGGAGTTATGAGACATTCGTTTTTGCAAGAAAGAATTGTATATACGATTTTTAAATTGGGAGATCATTTTTATTCCTTTGAAGGGCTCAAGGCTTATAAGGATAAGTATGCAAGTTTTTGGGAAGAAAAATATCTTTCCTACTCTAGAGGTTCATCTTTGATTTTTTCTGCAATGACCTTATTTTATGCTATAAATAAAAAGGCGAAATAATTTTGTGGCAAAATCAAGGACAATAGTATAATAAATTATGAATTTATACAGAAAATTAAATTCTAATAAAAATAATTTTAAAGGAGAAATAAATGGAAAATCCAATAGTTACATTTGAAATGGAAAATGGTGCAATCTTTAAAGCTGAATTATATCCAGAAATTGCTCCAAATACTGTAAATAATTTTATTTCATTAATAAAAAATAATTTTTATGATGGCTTGATCTTTCATAGAGTTATAAAAGATTTTATGATCCAAGGAGGAGATCCTCAAGGCAGTGGAATGGGTGGCCCAGGATATGCTATAAAAGGAGAATTTTATTCAAATGGTTTTGAAAATAATCTGCTCCATGATAAAGGAGTTTTATCAATGGCAAGATCATTTATGCCAGATTCTGCAGGAAGCCAATTTTTTATAATGCACAAAAAAAGTCCACATCTTGACGGAGATTATGCAGGATTTGGAAAAATTATTGAGGGTATGGATGAAATTGACAAAATCGCAAATGTAAAAACAGATTATAATGACAGACCTGTTGAAGATATAAAAATTAAAAAAGTTACAGTTGATACAAAGGGAATTGATTATCCTGAAGTTGAAAAAATGTAAATTTAAGGCAGATTAATTTCTGCCTTTTTTTTATTTTATAAATATGGTATAATTTTATTCGGATTTTTAAAATAAATTTTTAGGAGGTCTTATGACTTTTAATGACATTATGGCAGCCTTGGGTGTTGTAATTAATGGAATTCCCCAAGCACTTTTGGCACTTTCGGTAGGTTTTTCTGCATTTCCAACTTCGCTTGGTTTTGCTGTGGGAGTAGTTGCTTGTATGCTTTTGCAATCTCCAATTCCAATTTCTATGCAAGCTGAAACAATTGCCCTTGCAGGATCTTATGGCGATAATATTAGGGAAAGATTGTCGGTTGTATTTTGGGCAGGAATTATTATGTCCATACTTGGAATTACTGGTAGCTTAAATTTTATTGTTGATTTGGCTGGAGTTTATGTATTAAATGGAATGATGGCAGGAGTTGGATTGATTCTTGCAAAAATTGCAATTGATGGACTAAAACTTGAAACAAAAATGGTAAGTTTAATTTCTATAATTTCAGCCCTTATAACATATTTTGTTTCTGGAAGAAATCTTGTTTACACTATTATAATTTCTGTTGTTATTTCTTCAATTTATGCAAATATTATGAAAATGGAAATAGGAAAAGAGATTAAAAAAGAAGAAAGAAAACTTTCTATTAAAAAACCTATTTTAAATAAAAAAGTTATCAGAGGTTCTTTATCTCTTGCTTGCCTTACAATTGGTGCAAATATTGCCTTTGGAAATATTACAGCATCTCTTGGAGATGGAAATTTAACTGCAAATATTGACCATTTGACAATTTATTCAGGTCTTGCTGATTCTGTTTCTTCACTTTTTGGGGGAGCACCAGTTGAGGCTATAATTTCTGCAACAGGGGCAAGCGATAATCCAATTAATTCTGGAATTTTGATGATGGCAATTCTTGGGGTAATAATGTTTATGGGATTTTTGCCAAAACTTGGGAAATATGTTCCAGGAGAATCAATCCACGGATTTTTATTTGTACTTGGTGCTCTTGTAACTGTTCCAACAAATGCAAATCTTGCTTTTGCAGCAGGAGGCGATACAATATTAGTTGCAGGTATAGCTATGGCAACAACTGCAGCAAGCGATCCTTTTATGGGACTTGTAGCAGGAGTAATTCTTAAATTTATAATTTTATAGGAGATTTTATGGATTATTATAAATTAAATGTGTGTGGAGTCGAAAGAAATTTGCCAATAATACAAATATCAGATAATTTAAAAATTGCATCATTTGTTTTATTGGGAGATACAGAGCTTGCAACAAAAGCAGGATATGAATTAAGTAAAAAAATTGATTGCGATATAATTCTTACAGCAGAGGCAAAAGGCATAGCCCTTGCACATGAAATTGCAAGAAATATTGGAGAGAAATCATTTGTAGTTGCAAGAAAATCACAAAAATCCTACATGGAAAATCCTGTAAGTGTAGAAGTAAATTCAATTACAACAAAAAATACCCAAAAATTATTTTTGGATTTTAAAGATGTAGAAAAAATAAAAGGAAAGAAAGTAGCCCTAGTTGATGATGTAATTTCAACAGGAGAATCTATAAAAGCTTTAGAAAATCTTGTGAAAAAAGCAGGAGGAGAGGTTGTTCAAAAACTTGCGATTCTTGCAGAAGGAGATGCAGCTAATAGGGATGATATAATATTTTTAGAAAAACTTCCAATTTTTGAAATTTAATATAGAAATAAGAGGAAAAACTTCGATAAATTAAACTTCCAGAAATTGGAACTTTCAGATCGTAGACAAACCCTCAAGCACGAATATCTGACTCCAAAAATTGTTGATTTCTAAATTTCAAAATTCTAAAATCGCAAACTCGCTAACGCTCAAACAATGCGATTTTTGACGAATTTTTAAATTTGAAATCAAATCAATTTTTTCCGTATGATATTCTTAGCATGAGGATTTGTATACTTTATCAACAGTCTAAAACTTCCAGAAATTGGAAGTTTTTTTAATTGCAAATAAAAAGCACTTATTGTAAAAATAAGTGCTCAATTAGAATTTTTGTTCCTAATAAAATCAAAATTACTCCACCAATAAGCTCTGAAATTTGTTTGCTTTTCATGCCCAATTTATTTCCTATTTTAAAGGCTATTGATGAGAGAATAAAGGTTGTGATTCCTATTATTGTGCTTGAAGAAAATATATTTACATTTAAAAATGCAAATGAAACTCCAACTGCCATTGCATCGATGCTTGTTGCGATTCCAAGTGAAAATAAAGATTTAAAACTTAAGCCGTGGCTTATTTCGCAACTTGCATCTTTTGATTCTCTTATCATTTGAAAGCCAATTATAAATAATAAAATAAAGGCAACCCAATGGTCAATTGCTTTGATTGAATTTGCAAAACTTGATGCTAGAAAATAACCAATTATTGGCATAAGTGCTTGGAAAATTCCAAAACAAAGACCGATACTTAGGGTATTTTTTATGTTATTTTCTTTTATTTGAAGACTTTGGCAAATGCTTGCTGCAAAAGCGTCCATACTAAGTCCGATAGCTAAAATTAAAATTGAAATAAGACTCATTACTACTCCTTTTTTTCGGAAAAAAATTATCAACGAAGAAACTATACTTGATATTTTTATATAAGCAAATAGAAGGCCTTAGCCTTCTATTTCTATAATTTTTTGTATTATTGGTTGGTCTTTTATTTCATCAAATCTATTTGAATCTATATTTATGTCAGGATTTGTTTTTTCTATTTCGTTTATATATCCTGATTCAGTCACTCCGATTTCTTTTGAAAATCTCAATACATATCCAGAATTTGGCAAATCAATTTGCAAGGGGTCAGTTCCAATTCCATCTCCCTTGCTTTGGCTTCCTACAATTGTTGCAAGTTTTGTTTCTTTACAAAAAGATGCTAGCATTTCCGCTGATGAAAATACTGACGAATCTATAAGAAGATAGATATGTCCTTTAAATTTTATGGAATCTTCGCTTGGGCTTATTTTTGCAGGATAATTCGTGTAATAATCAAATTTTGAAAGTATCTGTTTTGTATCATTTGAAAAATTACTTGCATTTAAAAATTCGCTTACGCCTTCTTTGTATTTTTCTTGGCTTATTACTTTCTTATTTAAATCTCCTTTTTTGATAAAAGAATAATAACTTGTAGAATATGGCTTATCTATAATTTGTGGAAGAAGAAAATCTTGCCAATATCTAGAATCGCCACCAGTATTTCCTCTTATATCAATAACTAGAGCTTTTTTGTTTTTTACTTTTTTTAGATAGGCTTTCAATTTTTTTTGGTCATAATTTGAATAATCATAATTTACCATTGAATTAATTTTTAAATATCCTATCTTATCATTTATATCTTTAGCTTCAATATTGTCTGTACGAATTTCGTTTGAATTTTCTTCTGCCTTTCCTAAAATATTATTATTTTTATTTATTTTAGCTTTTGTTTCATATTGGTTGTATTTCAAATAATCATTTATTTTTTTATTATCTAAATTGTACCTTCTTCTTACATTTTCCTTTTCATAAACATGGCTTATATAATGACGCCAATCATTTTCTGGCATTTTGTAGTAGGTTATATACATTTCAACTGCCTGATTTTGGTCAATTATTTGGGTGTGGTCGTTATTTAGCTCATACAAAATTTTATTCATTCTCAAGCCAAAGTCCACATCATTTTTGGAATTTTCTATATATTTTTTGAAGGTTTCTTTTTTTCCTAACCAGTCAATATTATTAATTTTCTTATTTATGTCAAAATAAGGATAATAAGTTTCTAAAATATTGTAGGCAAATTCAAAATCTTCTATGTATTTATCCTTTGTCAAATCTCTCATCTTTTTTTCTTCCAAGCTTGGAAGATTTATTTTTTCGGCATTTTTTGGACTTGTAAAATTCAAAAAAGCCAAAATAAGTAAGAGTGAAATTATAGCAAAGGGAAAAAGTCTTCTTTTTTTCATCTAATTTATCCTTTCCTAATTAATTATAACAAATAAAAATTTCTTTCACACTTTTCTTATGGAAATAAGGAAGGGAGGATTGTTTATTTGATTATAAAAATTATATTTTATGACTTGAAATGTTTTTTGATCTAGATTTTTTAAAAATTCTCCCACATATTTTTCCTCATTTTTGCCTTCATCATGACCTGGATAAAAAGTTATAAGAATAAGCCCATTTTCATTTAATAAATTTAAACAAGATTTTAGAGATTCTATCACAGACTTATAATTTGTTGTAATTGACTTATCTCCTTTTGGCAAAAATCCCAAATTATAAATAAAAAGGTCGATTTTTTCTTCTATATATTTTTCAATATTTTTGTGATCATCAAGGATAAATTTAAAATTATCCTTTTGACCTATAAGTTTTTCACATCTTTCTTTTGAAAGTTTTTGTATATCAAAAGCATACAAAATTTTGGGATTTTTCTTATCCAAAATGAATTTTGAATCATTACCATTTCCTGCTGTCATATCGCAAGCTCTTATATTATTTTCCACCCTATTTTCTATCAAATAATGGGAAAGTTTTACCGGATTATTTATAATTTCATCAGTATATATCATGATTTCTTATATCCTTGCCGTCAATATCCTTAAAAAAATTAGGATCAGCTTCTTCTTTTTTTATATTCATGCCCATCCTATGCATCTCATTTAATTTAAAAATCATAAGATTTACATTCACATTATACATAGAGGCTAGTTGGTTGTAAGTGTAGCCTGCTTTTACATCATTTATCAGTTCTTTTTCGTCCAAAAGAAGATGAGCTGCAAAAATATTTGCACACAATTCCATTTCACTATTTATATCAAAAAGTTCATACTCAATCAGATTTTCATTTTTTGCCATATCTTTGTGATAAAGGTCATGGCCCAATTCATGAGCAAAAACCATATTTTGAATTCTTTTGTCAACAAAGGGATTGTAAAAAACAAAAGAATTTCTTTTGATAATTTTATACATACCCAAAAGTTTTGTATTTTCCTTAAAAGCAATTATATTTACGCCCCTTTGAATTAAAATTTCTTTTGGATTTCTGCTGTCATATTTTTTAATTAATTTTTTTACATCATCAAAAATTTCATCGTATAAAAAAGACATATTTCACCTAATCCTTGTGAGGATTATATTTTTTATTTTTATTTTTTGCAATATAGTAGGCCTCTTGGATAGAATCAAGGATTGCTTTTTTATCTTCCTCATTTATTTCTCCGCCAGCCATAAGACCAATTACCCCATCAACCATTTCCTTTGCATCTCTTGCTCCCTTGTAGCCATATTTTTCCCTAGCATCAAGAATAAAATTCTCCTCGTCAGTTACAAGATAATCGTGGCTAGTGTCCAAAACCTCTGCAAGCTTGTCATAAATTTTTCTATATCTCGGTTTAGATTCTCCCATTTCATATCTTGAAATAGTTTTTAAAGAAACCCCAACAAGCTTTGCAAGCTCTTCTTGAGTTAAATTTTTATTTTCACGAAGCTTTCTTAACTTAGATTCAAAACTCATAATTTCTCCTTTTAATAGATGCTCAAAAATTTAAGCATACTTAAATTTAATTAAGTCATTTAATGACATGATTATACAATATCAGTCATTTAAGTTCAAGGAGGGAAAAACTAGAAATTAATCTAAACAATTTTAATAAAGTCTTTAAAAAATTTTTTATGATTAAAAATTTATGGGATATAATTAATAAAAAAATTCTAAATAGAGATGGAAAAAATTTTTAATGAAAAATTAAATAAGGAATTAAATTCATATTCTTTATTTGCAAAAAATTATTAATTTTCTTAAAAAAAATAAAAATATATCTTTAATTTTTAAAAATATTGTGGTATGATTATTTTACATTCATTTGGGGGTATTTATCATGGATTTTATTTTTAAAATTGAAAAATTTACAATTATGATTTTATCTATGAAAAAAATTGAAAGGCTAAGATCTTTCTGTGAATTTCTATGCCCAAATTTGTCTATGAATGGAGTAATGTTTTATCAGGGAAGCTAATTTTGTTAGCTTCCCTTTTCTTGTCTTTAAATTTAGACTAAAAGCTTATGGGAGGGATTAATGAGAGCTTTAATATCTGTTACTGAAAAAAAGGATGTAGAAAAACTTGCTAGAGGATTGAGTGAATTAGGTGTGGAAATTGTATCTACTGGCGGTACATATAAAAAAATTAAAGAAAGCGGAGTAGATGTAAAAGAAATTGAAGAGATAACAAATTTTCCAGAAATTTTGGACGGTAGGGTAAAAACTTTATCTCCTTATGTTCATGGTGGAATTCTTTACAAAAGAGATAACGAAAATCACAAAAAAACTGTGGAAGAAAATAATATCAAAGACATTGATATAGTTGTTGTAAATTTGTATAAGTTTGAAGAGTCCTTAAAGAGTAATGATATTGACAATATTATTGAAAATATTGACATAGGCGGACCAACTTTGATTAGATCTGCTGCCAAAAATCACAAGGACTGCATAGTTTTGACTGACCCAAGTGATTATGATGAATTTTTGGAAAAATTAAAAAATAATCAAGTTGATTTAGAATATAGAAGATATTTGGCTATGAAGGCTTATTCTCTTACAGCTTATTATGATAGTGTAATTTCTAGATTTTTCAAAGATTTAACCAAAAAAGAAAGTGAATATAAAACTTATGGTCTTAGAAAAATTGAGGATTTAAGATATGGAGAAAATCCAAGCCAAAAAGCAAGTCTTTATGAAGATACTTATGCAAAGGGACTTTTAAAAGATATAGAAATTTTACACGGCAAGGCAATGAGCTTTAATAATTATAATGATTTAAATATTGCTTTAGAACTTGCAAAAGAACTTGGAGAAAATTCTTGCGTAGCTTTAAAACATCAATCTCCTTGTGGAGCTGCTATTGGAGAAAATGCCTTTGATGCTTACAAAAAAGCTTACGAAGCTGATTCCTTATCAATTTTTGGTGGAATTGTTGCCCTAAATGGAATAGTTGATGAAAAAACTGCAAGTATGATGAGTGAAATTTTCCTAGAAATTATTGCAGCAAATGACTTTACAAAAGAGGCTTTGGAAATTTTATCTAAAAAGAAAAATGTTCGTCTAATAAAAGTAGATTTATCAAAAGATATGATTGAAGAAGATGTAAAATATTTGGAAGGAAAAGTTTTAGTTCAAGATACAGATTCAAAAGAAGATGATTTTGAAGTTGTAACTGAAGTTAAACCAGAAAAAAAAGATATTGACGACTTAAAATTTGCAATGAAAGTTGTAAAATATACAAAATCAAATGCCATTGTAATTGTTAAAGATGGAAAAACTTTGGGAGTTGGTTGTGGACAAACTTCAAGAATTTGGGCTCTAGAATCAATCAAAAATAACCACCCAGATGTTGACTTTACCGATTCAATTATGTCATCAGATGCCTTTTTCCCATTTGATGATTGCGTAGAATTTGCCCACAAAATCGGAGTAAAATCAATAATCCAACCAGGTGGATCAATTAGAGATAAGGATTCAATTGAAAAATGTAACCAATACAAAATGTCCATGGTATTTACCAACAACAGACACTTCAGACATTAAGGATATGATATGAAAAAGTCAGTTAAGAGAATTTATGTAAGAAAAAAAGATAGGTTCGATTACAAGTCCAAGGAAGTAAAAAAAGAAATTGAAAATCTTTTAAAAATAAAATTGGAAAAATTAAATATTTACAACAGATACGACCTTGAAATAAGCGATGAAAATTTGGATAAGGCAATTAATAATGTCTTATCCGAAAGAAATCTTGACTATGTCTATGCAAAAGATGAGGCAAAAAAACTTGAGGATTCTTTTGAATCTTTTCTTGCAGTTGAATATCTTCCAGGCCAATTTGACCAAAGAAGAAAGGGAGTTCTTGATACCCTAGATTTAATTTTGGATGAAAAAACAGATTGTAAAACTGCAACTGTCTATGAATTTTCAAAATTAAATGAAAATGACCTTAAAAAAATTGAAAATTATCTAGTAAATCCAGTTGATAGTCACAAGATTGATTTGAAAGAAATGCCAGAAAGTTTGGATACAACAAGGGAAAAAAATCTTGAAAATGAAATCTATGATGGATTTATAAATTATTCTGATAAGGAAATTTCTAAATTTTTAAAAGCCCACGACCTTGCTATGGACGAAAATGATTTGAAAATGGTTAGGGATTATTTTAAAAAAGAAAATAGGGATTCAAACGAAACTGAAATAAAAATTCTTGATACTTATTGGTCAGATCATTGTAGGCACACAACTTTTAACACCAGCCTTGATATCGATATAAAGGCAAAAACTATTCTTGATGAGGCTATTAAAAATTCTTTCGAAAAATATTTGAAAATGAGAGATGAGCTTGAAATCAAAAAGCCAATAAATCTTATGAGTTTTGGTACAATTCTTTCAAAATATATGAGAAGTAAAAATGACTTTGATGATTTGGAAGTTTCAAGTGAAATAAATGCCTGCTCTGTTTATGTAAAAGTTAGGGTAGAAAAAGATGGCAAGGAAAATCTTGAAGATTATCTTTTGATGTTTAAAAACGAAACCCACAACCATCCTACAGAAATCGAGCCTTTTGGTGGGGCGTCAACTTGTCTTGGTGGAGCAATTAGAGATCCACTTTCAGGAAGAAGCTATGTCTACCAAGCAATGAGAATTACTGGAGCTGGAAATATTTTGGAAGATGTTGATAAGACTATGGAAGGAAAACTTGCCCAAAGAAAAATTTCAAAACTTGCTGCCAAGGGATATTCATCCTACGGAAACCAAATTGGTCTTGCCACAGGATTTGTAAAAGAAATTTTCCATGAAGGCTACAAGGCAAAAAGAATGGAATGTGGGGCAGTTATAGCTGCGGCTCCAAAAGAAAATGTAAAAAGACTTACACCAAAAAAAGATGATATAGTTTTATTAATTGGAGGAAGAACTGGAAGAGATGGAATTGGTGGAGCAACAGGTTCATCAAAATCTCACAAATTAACTTCAATAATTACAGAATCTGCTCAAGTTCAAAAAGGAAACGCCCCAGAAGAAAGAAAACTTCAAAGATTATTTAGAAGAAGCGAAGTTTCAAAACTTATAAAAAAATGTAACGACTTTGGGGCAGGTGGAGTTTCAGTAGCAATTGGAGAACTTTATGATGGAATTGATATAGACCTTTCCAAAGTTAAATTAAAATATGAAGGACTAAAACCATCAGAAATTGCAATTTCAGAATCCCAAGAAAGAATGGCAGTTTTAATTGATAAAGATGATAGGGAAGAATTTGAAAAATATTGTAGGGAAGAAAATGTAGAAACAGCCCTAGTTGGGATAGTTACTGACACAAATAGGATGAGAATGTTCTATGAAGATAAAAAAATTGCAGATATTTCCTATGATTTTATAAATACAAATGGAGCTAACAGAAAGGCGAAAGTTAATTTTGTAAGTGAAGAAGTTCCAAAATATTTGAAAGAAAAATCTTCTAATCCAAAATATTTTTACGAAAAAATAAAAGACTTAAATGTAATTAGCCAAAGAAATCTAATAGAAATTTTCGATTCAACTATTGGACAAAATACAGTCCTTCAACCACTTGGAGGAAAAAAGCAAGTAAATCCATCTCAAGCCATGGTTGCAAAAATTCCTGTAAATGAAGGAGTTTCTAAAACTGCTTCAATAATGTCCTACGGATTTGATCCATATTTGTCAGAAAAAAGCCAATATTTGGGAGGATATTACGCAGTAATAGAATCAATTGCAAAACTTGTTTCTGTTGGAAGTGATTTGGAAAAAATAAGATTATCCTTCCAAGAATTTTATGAAAAAATGGACAATGAAAAATCTTGGTCTAAGCCATTGAAATCACTTTTGGGAGCCTTTGAAGTAACAAACTTTTTCAAAATGCCTCCAATTGGTGGAAAAGATTCAATGAGTGGAAGTTTTGAAGATTTGAATGTTCCACCAACTTTAATTTCTTTTGCAACAACAACTGAAGATATTGAAAATATAAAATCAAACGATTTAAAAGGAAAAGGAAAAATTGGTCTTGTTGGGGCAAAATATAATTCCGATATGACTCTTGACCTTGATTATTACAAAAATTTATTGGAAAAATTAATTGGTGCTATGAGAGATGGAAAAATTATTTCTACTATTGCCCTTGATAACAAGGGAATTTTAGCAAATATTTACGAACAAACTTTGGGAAATTCTAATTTCACTCTAGATTTTGATAATTTATACAATCCAATGTTTGGATCTTTTGTGGTTGAATATGTAGAAGATTTAGACTTTGTTGAAAAAATTGGAGAATTTTCTGATGATTTAATTGTAAATGGAGAAAAATTAGATAGTGAAAAATTAAAAAAATCTTATTTGCATGAACTAGATCAAATTTTTGCTCCAAAAGAAGAAATTCCTTATGAAGAAATTAAGCAAAAAGAGATGAAAGTTTCTTTAAAATCAAAAAAACCAGTTGATAAGGTCAAAGTTTCAATTCTTGCCGTAACAGGAACAAATTGCGAATGGGATACAAAAAAAGTCTTTGAAAAATATGGGGCAGAAGTTGAGATAAATTTATTTAGAAACTTAGATAAGAAAGCTATAGAAGAGTCTATTGAAAATCTTTCTAAATCAATTAGAAATTCACAAATTTTTGCCATTCCTGGAGGATTTTCTATGGCAGATGAGCCAGATGGTTCTGGTAAATTTTTGGCAAATATTATAAGAAATAAAAAAATAAAAGATGCCATTGAATATATGCTTGATGAAAATGATGGCTTAATAATTGGAATTTGTAATGGTTTCCAAACTTTGATTAAAACTGGACTTCTTCCTTATGGAAAAATCAAAGAAATCGAAGAAGATGACCCATCATTAACTTACAACACAAATGATAGACACATTTCAACAATTGTTGATACAAAAGTTTTAAATAATCAAAGTCCATGGACAAAAGGTCTTGATTTGGATGTAACTTACAAAATTCCAATTTCTCACGGCGAGGGAAGATTTATTGTAAATGAAGAAAAATACAAAGATTTATTAGAAAACGGTCAAATTTTTTCTGTATATGAAATAAATCCAAACGGCTCTGATTATAATATTGAAGGAATTTTATCCAAAGACGGAAAAATCTTGGGAAGAATGGGCCATGTTGAAAGATTAGATTCAGATTTATATAAAAATATTTACGATAAAAAAGAGCAAAAAATATTTGAAAATGCAATAAATTATTTTAAAAAATAGGAGGCTTTATGCAAATAATAGGAGAAGGATTAACATTTGATGACCTACTTTTGGTTCCAGGACCATCAGAAGTTTTACCAAATGAAGTTTCATTACAAACAAATCTTACAAAAAAAATTAAATTAAATATTCCTTTGATGTCAGCATCAATGGATACTGTAACAGAATCAAAAATGGCAATTGCCATGGCAAGGCAAGGTGGAATTGGAATAATCCACAAAAATATGTCAATAGAAGACCAAGCCAAAGAAGTTGATAGGGTAAAAAGAAGTGAACACGGCGTAATAACTGATCCATTTTATTTAAAACCTGAAAATATTTTAAAAGAAGCTTTGGAAATTATGGCAAATTATAAAATAAGCGGCGTTCCAATAGTTGATGATAATATGACTTTAAAGGGAATTTTGACAAACAGAGATGTGAGATTTCAAAATGACGAAAATGTAAAAATTGATGACATCATGACAAAAGATGGTCTTATCGTTGGTCAAGTTGGAATTTCTATGGAAGAAGCTGTTAAAAAAATGGAATCAGGAAAAGTTGAAAAGCTTCCAATAGTTGATGATGATTTTAAATTAAAAGGATTAATTACAATAAAAGATATAGAAAAATCAAGACAATATCCAGATTCTGCAAGAGATGAGCATGACAGATTATTGGTAGGAGCTGCAGTAGGAATTACTCGCGATATGATGGATAGGATTGACGCTTTGGTTCGTGCAAAAGTTGACGTTGTAACAGTCGATACAGCTCATGGCCATTCAAAAGGAGTAATTACTGCAATTAAAAAAATCAAAGAAAAATATCCTAATCTTCAATTAATAGCAGGAAATGTTGCAACAGGAGAGGCTACAAAAGATTTGATAAAAGCAGGAGTTGATGCTGTAAAAGTAGGAATAGGCCCTGGATCAATTTGTACAACAAGAGTTGTAACAGGAGTTGGAGTTCCACAAATTTCTGCAATAATTGATTGTGTAAAGGCTGCAAAAGATTCACAAATTCCAATTATAGCTGATGGTGGTATAAAATATTCTGGAGATATCACAAAGGCTTTAGCATGTGGAGCAAGTGTAATAATGGCAGGATCATTATTTGCAGGAACAGAAGAATCACCAGGAGAAACAATTGTCTTTGAAGGAAAACAATACAAAGAATACAGGGGAATGGGTTCACTTTCTGCTATGAAATCAGGATCAAGCGATAGATATTTCCAAAATGATACCAAAAAATTTGTACCAGAAGGAGTAGAGGGGAGAGTTGCTTTAAAAGGATATGTTGGAGATGTAATTTATCAACTTCTTGGAGGACTTCGCTCAGGAATGGGCTACGTTGGTGCAGGAAATTTAAAAGAATTAGAAGAAAAATCAAAATTTGTAAAAATATCCCCAGCAACCCTTGTAGAAAACCACCCACACGATATTCAAATAACAAGAGAATCACCAAACTATACAAAAAAATAATGAATAAAAAAGATTGGATTTTGTCCAATCTTTTATTTTCTAAAAAATTAGGGTAAGAATATAAAAAGAAAAAAATTAGGGGGATATATGTTAGATCTTACAAAAATAATTATTGATTATTATCAAGGAAAAAATTTATCAATAGAAGAAATTGCAGATGAATTGGATAAAGCGAAGATTGAAGTAATTGAAAATTTTTTGGACAACAAATTATATGTTAAAAAAAGAAATGGAAAAATTGAATTATTTGATATTGAAAAGATATTAAGGTCAATAAAAAATGCAGCAAGAGATGGAAATATTGACCTTAATACATCAGATATATCAATTTTAAAAAATGATTTAATGAAAATGGTAGAAAAAAACCACAAGAGAATTATTCCTACAGCAAGAATAAAAGAATATGTAGAAAATATTTTATATGAAGATGGCTACAAAAAAGTATTAGAAAACTACAAATCATATATTAAAAGCAAATAAAATGAGCCGTTAAGGCTCATTTCAGACTGTAGACAAAGTAGATGAAAAATGCA
>NZ_KV803711.1:0-139119 GCF_001811125.1 Anaerococcus sp. HMSC068A02
ACTCATATCAATAATATTATTGATATGAGTTTTTTTATATTCTTCTTATTTTAATTTTCTAATGGGTAAAATTATAATGAAAATAAAAAAAGGAAGTAAAAATGGAATTAACAGAAAAATTTGAAAAAGACAATTGTAAAAATCCTAGAGAATATTCACTAATACATAAAGAAATTCCCATAAAATTATCAAGCGATATGTGGGCTGCTCTTGCGTATTTGCTGTGGTATGTGCCAGATATTTCATCGATCCAATCAAAATCAAATGAATTGATTTCAAATAAGGAATATGATTATTATACTTTTGTAGAAATAATGACTTATATGAATTTAAGAGATGAGGATTGTTTGTTTACAAATGAAATTGACGAAAAAATTGCATCTGAATATAAAAAAAGAATTTGCACAAATTCTCAAAAATTAATTTTGAGTCAATCTGATGGGGAAACAAAAACTGAATCCTTGTTAAGACATATTAGAAATGCAATAGCACACGGCTCTTTTAATATAGTTGAAGATTTGATGGTTGGTTTTGATGAAAAAATAATTGGCAAAGATGAGGCGAAAACTACAGCGATTTTTAAAATAAAACCAAAAAATCTTTTGAATGCCTTAAAAATGTTAAATGAAGATTTGACAAATCAAAAATTAATTTCAAAAGCCTTAAAAAATACTTCTTATTGGGTTGAGCCTTATCAAGAAGGTTTTGAAAGAAGCAATAAATTTGATTTATATGCCAAGAAAAATGAAAGAAGATACGCGATTGAGATTAGAAATTATAAATCTCAAAGAGATATTGATAAAGGATTTGCAAGAAAGCTTGCTGATAATTTTGAAAAATTAAAAAATGAAAGAGTAAGACCTGTTCTTGTAATAAATACATCTTTTTTGCAAGAAGAATCAAAAAACGAATTGATTGCAGCAGATGTATTGATTTTGGATGTAAAAAATATCAAAAAAATGTTAAAGGGCAGAGATATGATAAGAGAAATTGAAGATGCTCAAAGTTTATACAAATATAAAAAATAAAAATAAATATTAAATTTTTATATATAAATAAATAAAAATTACAAAAATACAATCTAAAATTTTAATTTTATTTACTAATCCTTTAGAAAAATTAATTATTATGAGATTTGAAATTGATTCTTAAAATATTTCCAGTATAATCCTCATATATAAATTATTTATATTTTATAAAATTTTAAAGGAGGAATTATGACTGAAAATTATAATGAAAATAATAGGAAGAAAAGAACTTCCGAAATGAGAGAGCACAGAAGAGCTAGATACAACGATGATTATTCTAGAGATAATAGTATTTCATGGGGTTCAATTATCGCTGGTGCAATTTCATTTGCAGCTGTTTTTACAGTATTAAGTTTACTTGTTGGAGCTTTAGGTCTTGGAATTTTTTCACCAAATAATGAAAATCCAATTCAATCTATGGGAATTGGGGTAGGAATTGCTACAATAATTATTTTGATAATTTCTTTTGCAATTTCTGGATTTATTTCTGGAGCTTTTTCAAAAGGACAATCTTTACTTCATGGATTTATGAGCTGGGCTTTATCAATAATGTTATTATTTGGTTTGGTAACTAGCATTTTATCATCTGCTTTTGGACTTGCAACTTCTGCTGCAAAATCTGTAGCAAACACTGCAGGAAATGTTGCAGGAAGCGTAGCAAGTACAGCAGCTGATGGGGCAGGAAATGTTCTATCAAGTGTTGGTGATTCAATTTCTGAAGTTGATACAAAAGAGCTTGAAAAAAATATAGAAGATGCTTTAAAAGAAACTGATGTTAAAGAACTTCAACCTGGATATTTAAAATCTCAACTTGATGATTCAAAAGATGAAATTGCAGAAGCTGGAAAAGAACTTGTAACAAATCCAGAAAATTCTGATCAAATAATTGATGATTTAGCAAAATCTTTAGAGAAAAAGGCTAAAAATATTACTGATTCTGTTGATAAAAAAACAATCCAAGAAGAAGTTTACAAAAATTCAGATCTTTCTGAAAAGGAAAGTGAAGAAGCTGTAAATAATATTTATGATGGAATGGATAAGGCATCAAAAGAAGCTAGCAAACAAATTGAAAATGCAAAAGATTCTTTAGAAAAAGCCAAAAAAGATGTAGATAAAACAGTAAAAGAAGCAAAAGATGGAGCAGAATCTGCAACAAATAAAGCATCAGCTGGAGCTGTTTTTGTATTTTTATTCTTAATTGTTGGACTTGCAATTGAAGTTTATACAGCAAAAATTGGAGAACAATACGTAAATAATCTTTAAAGATAAATTCAAAAAATCCTAAAGGAAATTTCCTTTAGGATTTTTTTGTAAATCTAAGTTAGCTAAGCGATAATAAAATAGAAAAAAACCACCTACTACTCAGGTGGAAAAAATTAAATATTTATTATTTTATCATAGACAAAACTTGCTTGTAAGGATTATTTGCATTTATAATTTGGCTATATTTTAAATATTTATCATCTTCATCTAAACTTTTTGCGCAATCAATGGAAACTAAAATTCCGGAATGATCTAATTTTATAATTTCAGTTCTCATGTGATAAATTATATCGCTTTTGGACTTATCTCCTTCAAATCCATTTTTTACAACATAAGCATCTGAAGTGTTTTTTAAAATATTTGCAAATCTAATGGCGTCATTTTTTGTATTATCATTTGTCAATATATATATTTTCTTATTTGATAAATCTGGATCTTTTTTGATTTCAGTTTTTATTTGATCATAATACATAAAATCATTTTTATTTATGCCTTGTGATTTTTCAGGAAATTTTATCGCCTGATTTTTCATAAATGAGGAGTAAGTGTTGACCTTATCCTTATTATTTTTCATGTAGGATAGACTTTGCTTTAATAAATTTCCCCTATAAAAAACAACTTTTTCGTATGAATAATCCTTATGAATTAGCAAAGGAAGAATTTCGTTTGCGTATTTGTCATCAATTGATTCGTTGTTTGATAAGTTAATAAAAATATTTTGAATTTCTTGATTATTTTGCAATATTTTTTTCAAATTTTCTTTGTCTTTTTCCAAATCATTTGAATTAAAACTTGGCATATTTATCTCTAAAATATTTTTATTTTCCTTAATTTCTATTTTTTCTAAATCATCTTTTCTTCCAAGAAGTCTTTTGTACCTATTTACAACTTGAGCATCTCCTAAAATTTTTCCCCTAGGAGAGTCTTTATTTTCTTTGTAATATCCAAATATACTTCTATAAGTTTTAATATCAATTACATTTGTTCTATTATCATCAAGGATTGAAAGATATGATTGGATTGCATCAAAAAATTCTTGGTCTGATTTTGAATTTTTAATTCTTTTTTTGTAAGCGTCGGTTTGATTCATTAAAGATTTAAAATTTTCTTTGTTTTCCTTATCGATAGCATAATTTCTGCTTACATAATAGGTAAGTTTTTCAAAATCTGCAATTTTTTCTGCACTTGTAAGTGTTCTTTCTTCAGTATTTCCGATAAAAATTTCTTTTTGTACAGAATTCATTACCTTATCTCTAAATTTTGGATATGTATATGTTTCGAATTTATTTTTTGAAGAAAAAATAGCTTTTACAATAAAAAATATTAAAAAAATCAAGATAAGAAGAAGGGCAAGCCTTCTTCTCATATATTTTCTCTTTTTTTCCTTTAATCTTTTTTTTGATCTTTTATTAATATTTGTATTTTTTGATTTAATTTTTATATCTTTTTTTCTTACTTTTTTTTTCGTATGTCTTGATGCGGACTGATCTTTTTTATTTCTTTTATTATTTTTACTTTTCATAATTCACCTGTATTATAATATATCAAAAAATAATTTATATACAAAATTTTTTGGAATATATAAAATTATTTTGGGAAAATAACTGAAAAGGTTGAGCCTTTTCCAAGCTTGGATTTTAATTTTATTTTTCCTCCAAGACTTTCAACGAAATTTTTTGTAATTGAAAGACCTAGACCGTGTCCGTTTGTTTTTGTATTTCTCGCATCATCAATTCTATAAAATCTCTCAAAAATAACTTCTTTTTTCTCATCAGATATTCCAACACCATTATCCTTTATGTCAATGTAAATATTGTTTTTATCTTCGTAAAGGCTAACTCTGATTAGGCCATCTTCTTTTATTGCCTTTATAGCATTTGAAATTAAATTTTGTATTATTTGGCTTATCTTATCCTTATCAGAATAAATTATTACTCCATCTTTTATTTCTTCAATCAAAGAAATATCAAGTTTTGTAAGTCTTGGCTTTATAGTATCAAGAATAAGTTTGATGTGTTGAGATAAGTCGAATTCTTTTTTATTTATTTTTAAATATTCAGAATTATCATTGAAAGATTTATTTAAATTTACAACAAGCCCTTCAAGTCTTTGAGTTTCCTCTAACAAAGACGAAAGAGTTTGCTCATCAACATCAATAACTCCATCTTTTATCGCTTCTATATAAAGTTGTAGATTTGTAATTGGAGTTCTAAGTTCATGAGAAATATCTTGGGCGTATTGCTTTCTTACATATTTTTGATTTTTTAAATTCCTTGAAAGGTATCTTATATTATTTTGTAAATTTTCAAGCTCAATAATTTTGCTTTCCTTTAAATTTATATCATAATCGCCATCTTTAATTTTTAAAGTTGCATCAGAAATTTGCTTTATAGGATTAGTTATATTTATAGAAAGCAACAGAGCAATAATTATCCCGATTGTAAGAGATATAACAATGGCAATTATAATTGAATTTCTAAAATTATTTAAAAGTTCATTAGCTGCCATTTCGCCAGTGTCATAAGTTATAATTAATTGGCCCCTGTAATCATTGAGATTAGGATTAATAATATCGTAACTTTTTGTAGTAGTAAGAGGATTTTCATCGTCATTTCTTCCCTTAAAACTCATAACTGGCTCGTTGTTTTTATTTAAAATTTCAATATCAATATTTAAAGCCTTAGAATATTTGCCAAGTCTTTCTTTCATAGTATAAACATCATTATCAGTCAAAAGACTTTCAAATTGCTTTTTAATATTCAAAGGCATATTATCCTCAGTCGTTGCAAGGAAATTTTTTGTGTAGATACTTAATAAATAAGAAATTGCAATAGAAAAAACTAAGATGCAGGCAAAAATTCCTCCAACAAAGTTTCTAATAATTTTATTTCGAAGAGACGTCATCGACACCACCAGATTTATAACCCATACCATAAATTGTTTTTATATAGTCAGGTTTTTTTGGATTATCTTCAATTTTTTGTCTGATATTTTTAATGTGAGTATCAATAGCTCTGTCGTAGGCGTCATAGTCAAAACCAAAAGTGATTTCTATAATTTCTTCTCTAGTAAAAATCTTATTAGGATTTGAAAAAAGAGTTTTAATTATTTGAAATTCATTTTTTGTAAGGAAAATTTCCTCTCCATCTTTGAAAAATCTATTATATTCAAGATCCATTTCAAGTCTGCCATCAGTTGTTTTTATAATGTCAGCTCTTGGAATATTATATTTTTCAATTCTTCTAAGAACAGTTTTGATTCTTTGCATAAGTTCCTTTGGAGAAAATGGTTTAGTAACGTAATCATCAGCGCCAAGTTTTAAACCATTTATAATATTTTCCTCACTTACTTTGGCAGTAACCATGATAACAGGAACATTAGACTTGTTTCTAATCTCTTTAATAAGATCTTCGCCAGAAATTTTTGGAATCATCAAATCAAGCAAGATCAAATCGATTTGTTCATTTTCAAAAAAATCTAAACCTTCCTTGCCATCAAAAGCTTGAAAGACATTGTAGCCTTCTTTTTCAAGATAAGATTTAATAATTTTTGAAATACCTTGTTCATCTTCAATAATTAAAATATTTATATCATTCATCTGTTTCACCTCTGTTTTATTATACCTTATTAAAATTGTTAAAATTAATATATCCTATTAATTAGTTTATATTATGTGAAAAATTAAAAAAAATGATAGATTTTAAATAAGCTGGGTATAAATAATATGTAAGATAATTACAAAATTTTAAAAATATATGAAGGAGAGAAATATGATTAGTTCAATTATAATAGGCGCATTGTGCGGATGGATTGCAAGTATGATAATGAAAACAGATGCTCAAATGGGAGCTATAGCAAATATAGTAGTAGGAGTTATAGGAGGAGCAATCGGTTCTTGGATACTTGGAATGGTAAACATAAGCGTATCAGGATTTGTAGGAAGTTTAATTTCAGGAATCCTAGGTTCTGTAATTTTAATTTATATTTATAATTTAATAACAAAGAAAAAATAAATTTATTATGTTTTTAGGCTGGTTTATCCAGTCTTTTTTTGTAAAAAAATTTAAATATTTTAAATAGCTATCAAATATTATGAGGGTTTGCTATAATATAAATATGGATGTAAATGAAAAATATATAAAAATCGCAAAAGAAATTTTAGAAAAAGGCTATGACGAAGAAGAATTAAACAAAGAGGTAAGACCTGTTTGGGATGATGGAGAAAGTGCCTACACAAAATATTTGCCCCAACAAGTCGTAAGATATGAGAAAGGAGAATTGCCTCTAATAAGTTTAAGAAAAATTGCTTGGAAATCAGCCATAAAAGAAATCTTGTGGATTTATCAAGATAGGTCAAACGATGTAAATCTATTAAAAGAAAAATACAAAGTAAATTATTGGGATTCATGGAAAAATGAAGATGGCAATCTAGGAACAGCCTATGGCTATCAAATAAATAAAAAATTCAAATCGCCAGAAACAGGACAGATGACAAATCAAATCGAACGATTAATTGACCAAATAAAAAATAATCCTCTAAACAGAAGATTAATTATGAATTTGATTGATGTAGACGATATGGCAGATATGACTTTGATACCATGTGCATTTTTGACAATGTGGACAGTAAGCGGGGAATATTTAAACCTTACTTTGGTACAAAGAAGCGGAGATTTTTTGGCAGCTGCAGCTCCAGGAGGAATAAATGCTTTCCAATATTATGTTTTATTAAGAATGGTTGCCCAAGTTACAGGATATAAGGCAGGAGATTTTGTTCACTTTATTCAAAATTACCACATTTACAAAAAACACATACCAAGCGTTAAAAAAATATTAGAAATAAAAGTTGACGAAAAAAGCAAACCAAGGCTTGAAATAAACCCAGACATAAAGGAATTTAAAGATTTTACAATAGATGATTTTAAATTAATAGACTATTATCCAGACCAAACAAAATACGACATAGATATTGCTTTGTAGCTTGTTGCAAAGAAATATTTTTTAAGTATAGTCAATCGGTATGGAGGAATTATGGAAAAAATAACTATAATTGGATCAGGAGGTTCTGGAAAATCAACTCTTGCCAAACAGCTAGGAGAAAAGCTTAATATAGAAGTTTTTTACTTAAATAAAATATGGTGGATAAACGATAAAGACCACATTAGCGATGAGGAATTTTTAAAAATTCAAAAAAATATAATAGAAAACAAAAAATCATTTATTTTTGACGGCTACTATCCAGACACTTTGGATTTAAGATTAAAAGCTAGTGATACGATTATTTTTTTAGATTTTCCACCAGTAACAAATTTAAAAAGATCAGTAAAAAGATCACTAACAGAAAAAAATAATGAAGACGATCCAAGCCTAGATAGGACCGAAAAATTAAATAAAGATTATATCTCTTGGCTATTAAATTTTGATAAAAACGAAAGAGATAAAATCCTAGAAAAATTAAATAAGTTAAAATTAGAAAAAAAGATTGTAATAATAGACAATGACAATAAAAAAGATTTGTTTTTACAATCTATTGCATAAAAAAAGAGCTTAAAGCTCTTTTTTAATGTAAATTATTTTTATACTATTGACCATTATTTGTATTGTTTTTATTATTTTTATTTTCTTTATTATCTTTAGATTTTTCATCCTTATCTTTTTTATCCTTTTCATTAGAATTGTCGTCTGATTTTGGCTTTTCAGCTCCTAAAGGAGAATACATATAAGGAATATTATATTTCCAATCTTCTGGTATTATTCCATCCCATTTGTTAGGGTCATAAGATTTTTTTCTATCAACAAAGGCTCTAGTTGCTTGTAAGGATTTAGGGGTTTTATTTGTTGCAAGTAAATTGTTTCTTTTATCAACTGTGATCCAAACGTGCATATCATCTTCATCTTTTGGAAGATTGTCTTTTGTAAATATTTCATCTTTGACAGTGCCTCTAGGATCTGAATAAGATGCATAAGTTGGAAGTTTTCCGCTTATTGTATCAACTTTTGCATGGATTATTCCTTCTGGCTCTTCGAATTTTGCAGTTTCATATTCTTCTAAAAGATTTCTATTAACTATATTCCACATACTAGCTGCTCTATTATATGAATAGCCATTTAAAGATAAATTTTGATCGTCAGACCCCATCCAAACTCCAACTGTATAATAAGGACTATATCCTACACACCAAAAATCAACACTATCATCACTAGTACCAGTTTTGGTAGCATAATCTGTACCATCTAAGTAGATAGTCTGGTAACTTTCTCCAGTAGATTGTAAAGCAGATGTTATTTGATAAGCGGTTTCTGGACTAGTAACTTTATTTTTATTAACTTTATTTGAATCAAAAATTACTTTATTTCTATTATCTTCAATTTTAGAAAAAGTAAGAGGCTCAATATATTCTCCGCCATTTGCAAGAGCTGCGTATGCTGCAGTCATATCTAAAACTGATAGACCTCTTGTCATTGCTCCAAGTCCTAGTGCTGCTAAATTTTCATCGTTATGAGCACTATCTTCTTCTTTAGTAATAAAATTATCTTTTTTATCTTTTTTTATTAAACCAAAGTTTTCGAGATATTCTTTTGATTTATCTATCCCTATATCTTTAAGGGTTCTAACTGCGTTAGTATTAATTGAATATACCAAAGAATCTCTTAAAGTTACAATACCTTTGTAATATTTATATACGTTTTCTGGCCAAATTTCTCCTTGTTCATTTCTCATAAATGGAACATCATCAATCCCAGTTGCCAAATTATATCCGTTGTCTAAAGCTGGGGTATAGGTAGCTAGAGGTTTAATTGAGGAGCCAGGTTGTCTTGGCTGATCTATGGCTCTATTTAGTGTTTTAAGACCTTTTTGATCACGTCCACCAACAACAGCTTTTACTTCTCCATTTTTATGGTCAATTACAACAGTAGATGATTGTGGTTGAATAACTCCTTCAAGATCAATATCATAATAAGATTTATTAAGAGAATAAGATCCTGATTCGTTTTTTGTAATTAAATCTTTGTGTGATTTTAAATATTTTGATGTAATTATAATTGAGCCATCATTTCCTTTTTTGACATTTTCATTTGAAGTTAATTGTATTAAGCCCGTTTTATGAGTTCTTAGATTTGAATTTTTGTCATCTAATGTATAAAATTTTTTCAAAATTATATTAGTTTGGTCTAGGCGAACTTTGTTTGAATTTATTATGAAATTTTCATTTTCATCAAAGTAGGCTTCATCAGCTGACAAAGTAAAATCATTGTTATCATTAATCACATTTGATTTTGCATAGTATAAAACTTCCCCTTGATCGTTAATAATATTTCCAAAATTATCATATAGTAGAGAAAGTAATGGTGCATTATACCAGCCTTGAGTGTTTCCCATTATATATTCTGAAAAATCATCATAAATATTTTCAAGTTGTTTTTGCATTTTTGTATCTATAGTAGTTGTAATTTTTAAACCACCATAATACAACTTGTTATAAGCTTGTTTTTCATCAATATCATAAAGTTCTTGTAGTTTTTCTACTACTTGTTTTTCTAAAAGTGTATTAAAATAAGAAGCCATTAATGGTTGTTTGTCTTTCGGTGGCTTAATATTGCTAGCTACATCTTCGTTTAAAGCTTGTTGATATTCTTTTTGAGAAATATATCCTTCTTCTTTCATTTTTAAAAGAACATCTTTTTGTCTTTCAAATGGTTTTGGATTATAAATTGCTGAATATTTTTGCCCATCTATTGAAAATTCTCCTAAAACTCTTTGGTTTGTAACTTCAGATGTTGGGATTGATTTAAATAAAGCAAACTCTGTAGGGGATTGAACGATTCCTGCAATAGCTGCACATTCGGCAAGTGTTAATTCTCCTACGTCTTTTGAAAAATATGTTTGAGCTGCAGCTTGAACTCCATAAACATTTTGTCCTAGAAAAACTCTATTCATATAAGCTTCGAGTATTTCATCTTTGTTTAAATTTTTTTCGATTTCTAGGGCAAGAAATATTTCCTTAATTTTTCTTTCATAAGTTTGATCGTTTGAAAGATAAGTATTTCTTGCAAGCTGTTGAGTTAGAGTTGATCCGCCTCTTACTATTGATCCGCTTTTTAAATTTTGAAAAGCAGAACCGATTATTGACATTGGATCAATTCCACCATGTTTGTAAAATCTTCTGTCTTCAACTGCTACAAAAGCATTTTTCATATTTTCGGGAATTTTATCGTAATCAACAATTTCCCTATTTTCGCTAGTCCTAATAGAATCAATTTCATTTCCATCTTTATCAACTATAGTTGAATTTTCACTCATTTCATATTTTATATTATCGGGATTAACCTTTGGAGATTTTTTCATAACCTCAATTATTCCTCCGCCAACTAATCCTGCAAATATAGTTGCCAATATGCCTAAGGCAAAAAACGCTATAAGTAAAACTTTTAAAACTATAGAGGAAATTTTTTTATTCATTTTGACCTCCTTGCTTAAAGTCTTCATTTTTTTTTATTTCAAATTAATCATAAATTTAAACTTACTATTATTTTATCATTTTTTAAAAATTTAATCTATTTTATTCAAATAAATATTGGAGATTATTTTTAGATTCTTTAATTTGATTCAATAAATTGTATAATCTTAATAGAAAGGAAGTTTATGCAAGAAGTTATACAAGTAAATGTTTTTGAAAAAAATGAAAATCCAAATAAAGAATTTGAGCTTGAATCATTAATTAACACAGCTGGCGGAAAATCTGTTGCAAAAATTAGTCAAGTAATTTCAAAAGTTAATCCTGCCTACTACATAGGTTCTGGAAAAGTTTCTGAAATTGAAGATATAGCAAAAAAATTAGATGTAAAAACTGTAGTTTTTGATGTGGAGCTTTCGGCATCTCAGCTTAGAAATCTTGAAGAGAAAATGAAACTTCACGTCGTTGATTGGACAACTTTAATTTTGGATATTTTTGCCCAAAGAGCAAATACAAAAGAAGCAAAATTAAAAATTAAACTTGCTCAATTAAAATATCAGTTGCCAAGAATTAACAAATGGTTTGCTTATCTTTCTCGTCAATCAGGTGGAATTGGAACAAGAGGACCGGGCGAAACAATGCTTGAAACGGATAAGAGAGCTATAGTTCGTGATATAAGAAGTCTTGAAGAAAAACTAAAAGATTTGGAAAAAACAAAAAGTGTAAATAGAAAATCAAGAGATAAAATTTTAAATATTTCACTTTTGGGCTACACCAACGCAGGAAAATCTACAATATTAAATAATATGCTAAAAATTTTTGGCAAAGAAAAATATGTATATTCTGATGATTTGTTGTTTGCAACTTTGGATACATCAACAAGAAGACTAGATTTTTCAAATACCAAGGTTACCTTAACTGATACGGTAGGATTTATTGATAATTTGTCAAAAGAATTAAATGATTCTTTTCTTACAACTCTTGAAGAAATAAAATTTTCAGATATGCTTTTAGTTGTAATAGATTCATCATACGATATTGAAACTCAGTTGAAAACAATAGATAAGGCTTTGGATGATATTGACGTTGGAAATAAAAAAATTCTTTATGTTTTTAATAAAATAGACAAAATAGAAAATAATACTCTTCTTTTAGGATATAAGAGAAAAGAAGAAAAAATTTATATATCAGCAAAAAATCAAGATGATATTATAAAATTGAAAGAAAAAATTGTTGATGTAATAAAAGATGATTATATAAAAGTAAAAATGAAAATACCATACGAAGATGGGAAAATTTTAGATTATATAATGACAAATTACGACATTGACAATAAAGATTATGATGAGAGTTCATCAATATTAGAGTTTGATATTTCAAAGAAAGACTACAATAAATATGAAAGATATATCGAGAAAAATTAGCGAAAATTATAAAACCATTAAGGGCGAAATTAAAGATGAATTTGAAATAGAAAAATCAATTTTTATCACAAATATGAAGTATGTGGAAAGTGAAAAAGAAGCCCTTTCTTTTATTGAAAAAATCAAAGAAAAATACAAGGATGCCAACCACAATTGCCATGCTTATATAATAAATGAAAAACCAGAAATAAAAAGATATTCTGATGATGGAGAGCCACAAGGCTCAGCAGGTCTTCCCATGCTTTCAGTTTTGGAAAAAGAAAATCTTTTTAATGTAGTTGCAATTGTAACTAGGTATTTTGGTGGCAAAAAACTTGGAAAAGGCGGTCTAGTAAGAGCCTACACAAGAGGAGTTTCAGATTGTCTTGATGGAAATATTACTTGTAGAAAAATTTTTGTAGAAAGTAAAATAATTTTCGATTATAATTTACTAGGAATAATAGAAAACTTCCTAAATGAAGAAAAATATATTATTATAGAAAAGGACTTTCTTGAAAATGTTAGAATAAATTTATATATTAAAAAGGAAGATATTGAAAAATTTGAAAAAAAACTTATTGATATGACTTCATCAAATATAAAAATAGAAAAAATTGATGAAATAATGTTATACGAAGATTAAAAATAGGAGGAAATATGTCAGGACATAATAAGTGGAGCAAAATTAAAAATAAAAAAGGTAGTGAAGACGCAAGACGTGGAAAAATTTTTACAAAACTTGGTAGAAATATTTCAGTTGCAGTAAGAGAAGGAGGAGATAATCCAGAATATAATCCAGCTTTAAAAGCAGCAATCGACAAGGCAAAAGCAGAAAATATGCCAAATGATAATATAGAAAGAGCAATAAAAAAAGCAAGCGGCGACACAAGCGGAGCAAATTTTGAAAGAATAATTTACGAAGGCTATGCTAAAGATGGAGTAGCTGTAATTGTAGATTGTCTTACAGACAATAAAAATAGAACAGCTCCAGATATTAGACACATTTTTGATAAAAATGGTGGAAATCTTGGAACAGATGGATCAGTTATGTTTATGTTTAACAGAAAAGGACTTATTGAAATCGAAAAAGATGAAATTGATTTTGATGAATTGATGTTAGAAGTTATTGATTTTGGAGCAGAAGATGTAACAGACGAAGGAGACGTTTATCAAATAATAACAAGCGTTGAAGATTTTCAAACAGTTCTTGATGGAATAAAAAAAGAAAATTATAAACTTGCAAAAGCAGATATTTCATATATAGCAGATAATTTGATTGATGCACAAGAATCAAATAATAAACAAATAATGAAATTGATTGATGCTCTTGAAGATAACGATGACGTTCAAGAAGTTTATACAAATTGGAATGTGCCAGATAATATAGAAGAATAATATGTTAAATTTTAATATAGATAGAGTAGCATTTTCTCTTTTTGGAATTGATATATATTGGTATGCAATATTAATTATTACCGGAGTATTAATTGGAGCAAAATTTGCCCAAAAAGAATTTGTAAAAAGAGGATTTAAAGAAGATTTTATTTACGACTTACTTTTTGTGATTTTGCCACTTGCAATTATTGGAGCAAGAGCATGGTATGTGGTTTTTGAATGGGACATGTACAAAAATAATCCAATTCAAATTTTAAATTTCAGAGCAGGAGGACTTGCTATCCACGGAGGAATTTTATTTGCAATAATTGGTATTTATTTTTATGCCAAGAAAAAAGAAATTCCGTTGATAGATATTTTAGATGTAATGGCACCATCTTTAGCCTTTGGTCAAGCTATCGGAAGGTGGGGTAATTTTGTAAATGGAGAAGCGCACGGGACACCTACAAATTTGCCATGGGCGATAATAGTTGATGGAGTAAAAGTCCATCCTACATTTTTGTATGAATCAATTGGAGATTTTTTAATATTTTTATTTTTAATAAATTATAGGAAAAAAAATCCCAAAAAAGGAATTCAAACAGCAATATATTTTATCGCTTACGGAATTTTGAGATTTTTTGTAGAAGGACTTAGAACAGATTCTCTAATGATAGGTCCAATAAGAATGGCACAACTTACAAGCGTTATTTATTTAATCGTAGGCTTATATTTATTTTTCAAATATAAAAATATAAATTTAAAACCATATAGAAAAAATTAAACAGCTTCGGCTGTTTTTTTATTTTTAAATTTTATTTTGGGAATTCAAACCACTTTTTTTAAAAAATATAAAAAAAATTAAAAATTTCAAAAAAATTTCAAAAAAATAAATTTTTTAATCCTTTACAATTTAAAGATTTTAGTATAAAATGTATGTGAAGTGGAAATAAGTGGTAGAAGGTGGGTCATGTTTTTAGGAGAATTCATTCACAAATTAGATTCTAAAAATAGAATAATGATGCCAAGTGAATTTAGAGATGATCTTGGTAATGAATTTTATGTAACCAAGGGCCCAGAACGCTCATTAGTTTTGTATACTATTGAGGAATTTGAAAAACGTGCTAAAAAGTACGAAGAATTATCCTACCAAAATAAAAACAACAGGGCGATAAAAAGATTGTTTTTTTCTTCCACTATCAAGGCTTATTTGGATAAACAAGGGCGAGTTTTATTAAATAAGCAATTACGCGACTATGCTAATTTAGGCAAAGAGGCTATTATAATCGGAAATAATTCAAACATAGAAATATGGGATTTGAATAATTGGAATGATTATATTGGTGATGTTGAAGTGAACTTATCAGAAATTATGGATCAGTAATATGGAATTTTCTCATAAATCAGTTTTATTAAATGAAACTATAGAAAACTTAAATATAAAAGAAGATGGTATATATGCTGACCTAACTTTGGGTAAGGGAGGCCATTCTAAAGAAATTTTAAAAAAATTATCACCAAATGGTCTTTTGATTGGCTTAGATCAAGATAAGGATGCTATCAAAGCAGCTAGAGAAAATTTGAAAGATTTTTCTAATGTCTTATATTTTAATGAGAATTTTGAAAATATTGAAAATGTTCTTGATGAAGCTGGTTTTAATAGGATAGATGGCGCTTTGATGGATATTGGCGTAAGTTCTTACCAAATTGACAATGAAGATCGAGGCTTTTCTTATATGAAAGACGGTCCATTGGATATGAGGATGAACAAAGATAATGAGTTAACAGCAAAACAAATTGTCAATGATTACTCTTTGGATGAGCTTTGGAAAATTTTTTCTGAATATGGAGAGGAAAGATATTCCAAAACAATTGCTAAAGCAATAGTAGATTACAGAAAAATGCACGAAATTAATACAACTTTACAACTCCGAAATATTGTTATGAAATCTGTAAATACTAGTGAAGCTCATCCTGAAAAAAGAGTATTCCAAGCTTTAAGAATCGAAGTTAATAGAGAGCTTGAAGTTTTGGAAAATACTTTAGAAAAAATAGTTGATCGTCTAAACAAAAATGGAAGATTATGTGTAATAACTTTTCATTCTTTGGAAGACAGGATCGTTAAAAATAAATTTAAAGAGATGAGTAAAAAATGTATTTGTCCACCTGATTTTCCTGTTTGTGTTTGCAATCATGAAAAAAAGGTAAAATTAATTAGCAAAAAACCTATTTTGCCAAGCAAAGATGAATTGAAAAATAATAATAGGTCTCATAGTGCTAAGCTTAGAGTTTGTGAGAGGATTTGATATGTCAGGAGCTTTGAAAAAAAGAAAAATAAATAAAAATTTAAATAAAAAATTAAAGCTAAGTTTGCACGATCAAACTTCTTATGATATTAAGTTTAGATATAATAAACTCCAAAAAAAAGATAGGAAGTTTAAGAGAAATATATTAGCTTTATTATTTTTATCTTTTATTTTTATGGGTTTTATTTCATTACATAATTATATTAAATTGAATAATAGAATAAAAGAGTATAATAAATTACAAAGTCAATATACATCTTATCAATTAACAAGGGATAGATTAAATAGTGATCTTGAAGATTCAGTTAGTTTGAAAGAAATTCAAAGATATGCGATGGAAAATCTTGGTATGATTTATGAAAATGAAGGTAATGTTGTATATCTTAATATTGATAGGTAGGAGAGATGAAAAATACGATTTTAATTATTTTAATAAGTTTAATATTAACTTTGATTTTGGGAAAAATTATAATTCCAATTTTAAGATCAAGTCATATTGGACAAAATATTAGACAAGAAGGACCAAAAAGTCATTATGGAAAAGCAGGTACGCCAACTATGGGTGGTATTATATTTTTAATATCAGCACTTGTTTTGACATTGATATTTGTTCCTTTTTCTATGAAAACTTTTATATTATTGTTAGCAACTTTTGGATTTGGAGCTATAGGTTTTATTGATGATTTTAGAAAATTAATTTTAAAAAGATCATTAGGATTAACAGCTAAGCAAAAAATAATTCTTCAAGTTGCTTTATCATTTTTAATTGCAATTTTATGTTCTATTTTCCAAAATGATACAATAACAAAATTATGGATTCCTTTTACAGATATTAGATTAAATGTTTCAATTTTAGGAATTCCTATAATGATGTTTATTATGATTGGGACTTCAAATGCTGTAAATTTAACTGATGGACTAGATGGTTTATCTACTCAAGTTTCTATTCCAGTATTTTTAACATTTATAATTTTAAGTCAAAATATAGAAGACGAATTGTTTGCAAGTATTATGCTTGGTTCTGTTTTAGGATTTTTATTTTATAACTCAAATCCAGCAAGTGTATTTATGGGAGATACAGGTTCTATGGCAATCGGTGGAGCTGTAGTTGGACTTGCCATAAATATGGGAATGACTTTATTTTTAATTATACTTGGAGGAGTTTATGTGGCTGAGGCTTTAAGTGTAATAATTCAAGTTGCCTCATACAAATTTAGAAATAAAAAGAGAATATTTTTGATGACTCCAATCCACCATCATTATGAATTGAAAGGATACAAAGAACCAAAAATAGTTACTGGTTTTACAATAGTATCAGTAATTTTATCTTTGATTACTTTACTCGCATTATTATGAAAAAAGTTTTAGTTTACGGTTTAGGAATTACAGGCATATCTACAGTAAAAACTTTGGACAAATTAGGTTATGAAGTTTTTACTTTCGATAAAAATAAAAATACTGATGAAAGATTAGAGGGCTATAATTATAGCCCTATTTCTGATGTTAAAATTGAAGAAAAATATGATTTTGTAGTAAAATCTCCAGGAATTAGACCAGACGATGATATTATAAAAATTTTAGAAAAAAATAATGAGATAATTACTGATATTGAATTGTCATATAGACTTTTTAAAGATAAAAAAAATATAGCAATTACAGGAACAAATGGCAAAACAACAACCACATCTCTTATTAGCCATATTTTAAATCAAAGTGGAAATAAAGCTATTGGAGTCGGAAATATTGGCGAAGGCATTTTGTGGCAAATGTATAAGAATGATGAGATTTTTGTTGAAGAAATTTCTTCATTTCAACTTCACAATACCAAATTATTTAAGCCACATATAGCAGGGATTTTAAATATTACTCCAGATCACATAGATTGGCATGGATCTTTTCAAAATTATATAGAAGATAAGTTAAAAATTTCTATAAATCAAAATGAAAGTGATTATCTTATCATTAATCACGACGATGAAATTTTAAGAAAAAACAAAAATAAGTTCAAATCAAAAATATACGAATTTTCTATAAAAGAAGAAGTTCAAAAAGGAATATATTTGAAAGATGACTCTCTTTATTTAAAAGACGAAAAAGAAATTTATTTATTAAAAAGAGATGATTTAAAAATTGTAGGAGATCACAATCTTTTAAATGTATCTTGTGCTATACTTTGCTTGTATTTATTTGGCCTTAATCTTGATGAAATTATAAAATACACAAAAACTTTTAAGGCTATTGATCATAGACTTGAGTTTGTAAAAAAAATTAGAAATGTATCTTTTTACAATGATTCTAAGGCTACTAATGTAGATTCTGCAATAAAAGCAATAAATAGTTTTGATAAAAATGTTATTTTGATTGCAGGTGGCTATGATAAAAAAATTGATTACATGCCCCTATTTGAAAATACAAAGAAAAAAATAAAAACTATGATTTTAATGGGTCAAACAAAGGAAATTTTACAAAATCTTTGTGAGAAATATAAAATTAATTATTATTTAGTAAATGACATGCAAGAAGCTGTAAATAAATCTTTTGAAATAATGAAAGATTTTGATACGGTATTGCTCTCTCCTGCAAGTGCTAGTTGGGGAATGTATGACAATTACATGCAAAGAGGAGATGACTTCAAAAATAGAGTTTTAGAAAAGGAAGATTAGATGAGAGTAATAGTATCTGGCGGTGGAACTGGCGGACATATTTATCCAGCCATAGCCATGTGCCAAAAATTAGAAGAAGAAATAGATGATTTGGAAATTCTTTATGTGGGATTAAATGATGGCCCAGAAAAAAGAATTGTAAATAAATATGGTTACAAATTTAGAGCTATTGAGGCAATGGGTCTACCAAGAAAAATTTCTAAAAGACTTTTTAAATCTCTTTTGACAAATTTAAGAGGTTTCAAAGAAGCAAAAAAAATTATTAAAGAATTCAAACCAGATTTTGTTATAGGAACAGGTGGTTATGTTTGTGCACCAATTCTCTATCAAGCAAGCAAGAAAAATGTAAAAACTTTGATTCATGAATCAAATTCTTTTCCGGGAGTTACTACAAGATTTTTGTCAAACAAAGTTGACCTTGTTTGTATATCATTTGAAGAAGCAAAAAAACATTTGAAAAATAAAAAAAATGTTTATGTAACAGGAAATCCAGTAAGAACTAATTTTAATACATCATACAGTCAAGAAGATTTGGACAAGTTAGGAATAAAAAAAGATAGACCAGTAGTTTTTTCTTTTGGAGGATCTAATGGTTCAAAATATCTAAATGATGCAGTTAAGCAAATGAGTGAATTTATGGACGGAAAATTTTATTTGCTCCATCAAACTGGATTAAAAAATTATGATGAATTTATTAAAAACACAAAAGAAAATGAATATATAAAGGCATTTTCTTATATAGATAATATAGATTTATTTTATGCAGTAAGTGATTTAGTAATAGCATCATCTGGGGCTATGAGTTTAAGCGAAATATCAAATCTAAAAAAAGCATCAATTTTAATACCAAAAGCCTACACAACAGAAAACCATCAAGAATATAACGCAAGGTCATATTTGAAAAAAGGTGCTTGCTCAATGATTTTGGAAAAAGAATTAAATGGAAAAATCCTCTATGAAAATATACTTGGTATTGTAGAAGATAAAGAAAAAATAAAAGAAATGGGCGAGAAGGCAAGCTTATTACAAAATCCTAATGCGAGTGATGAAATTTTTGATTTGATAAAAAAAGTTATGGGTATGTGAAATGAGCAAAAAAAATAGACAAAAAAATAAAGGCAGAAAAAAATTAAAAAGAAAACAAAAATTATTTACTCCTTTTTTTGTGATTTTTTTAATAATAGTAATCGCAGCTATATTAATTGTTAATTTATTTAGGCATGATTACTATAAAATTTCTCAAGTTTATATAAAAGGAAATAAAATTTTATCAAATGATCAAATTTTATCAAAATTAAATAATCCGATGGGAACAAATATAATTTTATACGATGAGAAAGAAAGTATAGAACATCTAAAAAAAGAAAAAATAATAAAAAGCGCCAAAATAGAAAAAGAACTTCCAGATAAAATTATAGTAAGAGTAAAAGAAGAATATCCTTATATGATTGCAAGATACAAAAAGGATAGCTATGTTATTGCAAATACAGGAAAAGTATTAGATAAAACAGTAAATGAAGAAAATAATAATTTACTAAAAATCAAAGGAATAAAAAACAAACCAGAAATTGGAAAAAATTTTACCGATAAAAAAAATCTAATAAAATTTATCGATTCTATTCAAAAGCTAAAATATGCTAAAGACATAAAAGAAATAGACTTGGAAAACTATAATGAAATTGGTATAATAATAAATGATATTCAGATTAATTTCGGAGATTTAAAAAATTATAATTATAAACTTAAACTACTTGATTCAGTTTTAAAGGATATAGAAAATAAAAAAATAAAAGCTTATTCAATTAGCCTAAATAAGGGTAAGAATCCAGTAGTTGAAGTTGAAGAAAAAAGTCTTGACGAAAAAGATGAAAATAATTAAAAATATTAATCTTAATGAAACGGGGGATGAAGATGGCAAATATTAACATGGAAGTAGAAAATAACGCCTTAGCCAAAATAAAAGTAATAGGAGTTGGTGGTGGCGGAAATAATGCTATAAGTAGAATGAGAGAGGGTGGCCTTTCTGGAGTAGAATTTATTGCATTAAATACAGACCTTCAAACTTTAAATGAAGCGAATGCTGACATCAAATTACAAATAGGAGCAAAGCTTACAAGAGGACTTGGAGCTGGAGCTAATCCTGAAATTGGTGAAAAAGCTGCTGAAGAAAGTGAATCTGAAATTGATGAATCACTAAAGGGAGCAGACATGGTATTTATCACTGCTGGAATGGGCGGTGGAACTGGTACTGGAGCAGCCCCTGTTGTAGCAAGAAAAGCAAAAGAACAAGGAATACTTACAGTAGGTGTTGTAACTCGTCCTTTCACATTTGAAGGAAGAAAAAGACAAACATCTGCAGAAGGTGGAATTGAAGCTTTAAAAGAATGTGTAGATACATTGATTACAATACCAAATGATAGACTTTTACAAATTGTAGAAAAAAGAACATCAATGGTAGACGCATTTAAAATGGCTGACCAAGTACTTATGGATGCTGTAAGTGGTATTTCAGAACTTATAGCTGTACCAAATGTAATCAACCTTGATTTTGCTGATGTTAAATCAATTATGTCAGATCAAGGAATAGCTCACATGGGAATTGGTAGAGCAAGCGGAGAAAACAGAGCAGTAGATGCAGCAAAAGCAGCTGTAAATTCTCCATTACTTGAAACATCAATCGAAGGAGCTAACGCAGTATTATTAAACGTAACTGCAGCAGAAGTTGGTTTAATGGAAGCAAACGAAGCAGCAGAATTAATTAGAGAACACATTGATTCAGATGCAAATATAATTTTTGGTGTAGGAAGCGATGAATCATTGGGCGATGACATTAAAATTACTGTAATTGCCACAGGATTTGATCAAGACAACCAAACAAGAAGAGAAGTTTTAGAAAACAGAAGATCTTCACAAGGTGTTAGCCAAAGACAAACACCAAAAAAACAAAGTTCTTCAAATCCATTTGACGATATAGATCTTCCAGATTTCTTAAAATAAAATGAAGTGTCCATATTGTGACTCAAATGATACAAAAGTTATAGACTCTAGAGCAACAGAAGATAATCATGCTATTAGAAGAAGAAGACTATGCCAAACTTGTAATAAAAGATTTTCAACTTATGAAAGATACGAAGACCAAACTTTAATGGTTGTAAAAAAAGATAACACTAGAGAATCTTTTGATAGGTCAAAACTTATAAGTGGAATTGTAAAATCTTGCGAAAAAAGACCTGTAAGCATGGAAGACATTGAAAAGATAGCAGATGATATAGAAGTTTCTATAAATCATATTGGCAAAAAGGAAGTATCATCCACTACCATAGGAAAATTTGTCATGGAGCATCTAAAACAATTAGATCCTGTAGCTTATGTAAGATTTGCATCAGTATATAGGGAATTTAAAGATGTTGAGAGTTTCTATAGAGAGATTAAAAATTTAAAAGAAAAAAATTAGAAAATTTAAGGGGCTATTGCAAGATGAAAATGACAAAAAACAAATTCATTTTGCAACAGTCCTTTTTTTGAAAGATTGGATAAAATGGACTTATTTGAATTAAATAAATTAAGAGAACTAGAAAAGTCTGCTCCATTAGCTGATAGGATGAGACCTGAAAAAATTGAAGATTTTTTAGGACAAGATCATCTTTTAGGAGAAGGAAAAATTTTAAGAAGAATGATAAAATCTGATAGAATATATTCTTCTATTTTTTATGGACCACCAGGAGTTGGCAAAACTACCCTTGCAAAAATTATTTCAAATTCAACTAATATGGCTTTTGAAAAAGTTTCTGCGGTGGCTAGTGGAATCAATGACTTAAAGAAAAAAATTCAAATTGCAAAAGATAATTTGAAATTTGAAAATAAAAAAACTATTTTATTTATTGACGAAATTCATAGATTTAATAAAAGTCAACAAGATTATTTACTGCCTTTTGTTGAAGATTCTACAATTATTTTGATAGGAGCTACAACAGAAAATCCATATTTTGAAGTAAATAAAGCCTTAATTTCTAGAATGTATGTATTTGAATTAAAAGCACATACAGATGATGATTTAAAAAAATTAATAGATATGGCTTTAAGTCGAGATAGGCTTTTACAAAATAAAAATATAAAAATTGACGATGATGCCAGAAATACTTTGGTTAAATATTCTAACGGGGATTGTAGAGCCTTGTTGAATGCTTTAGAAATTGCAATATTTTCACAAGAAGATAAAGAAGGTATAATAGTAGTTGATCGAAAAAGTATTATAAATTCTATCCAAAAGAAAATTTCTATTTATGATAGGGATGGAGATAGACATTATGATACTATTTCTGCTTTCATAAAATCTATGCGTGGATCAGATCCTGATGCAGCAGTTTATTATTTGGCAAAAATGTTAAATAGCGGAGAAGATATAAAATTTATAGCAAGAAGAATGATTATATTTGCATCAGAAGATATTTCACTTTCTGATCCCTACGCTTTAAGCCTTGCTACAAATACTTTTACAGCAATTAATACTGTAGGTATGCCAGAGGCAAGAATTATTTTGGCAGAGACTTGTATATATTTATCTTTAGCAAAGAAAAATAATTCTACATACCTTGCTATAAATAAGGCTATGGATTTTGTAAAAAATGAAAAAGATTTGGAAGTACCAAATAAATTAAAAGATACCCATTATAAAGGAAGTAAAAATTTAGTTAAAGATACTTATTTATATCCTCATGATTATGATGGATATGTAAAACAAGATTATCTTCCAGATGGCTTTGTAGATGAAAAATTTTATAATCCAAAAAATATAGGTTACGAAAAAATACTTAATGAAAGTTTAGAAAAAATTAAGAGAGGAAATAAGGATGAAATTAAGAGAGATTAAAAAAGATGTTGAAAAATACATCGACCAAGAAATTACAGTTGAAGGATGGATTAGACAGGCGCGATTTACAAAAAATGTCGGCTTTATTGAATTAAATGATGGTACAATTTTTAAAAATCTTCAAATTGTTGTTGGAAAAGAATTAGAAAATTTTGAAGATTTACAAAAAGAACATCTTTCAGCTTCATTAAAAATTAAAGGAATTCTTGTGAAAACAAATAATGCCAAACAAGCCTACGAGCTTCAAGCAAAATCTGTAGAAGTTTTAGGTCATAGTGATGAGAAATTTCCTATTCAAAAACAAAAACAATCTCTTGAATATATGAGAACTATTCCTCATTTAAGAGCTAGAACTAATACTTATAGGGCAGTTTTTAGATTAAGATCAAAACTTGCTTATGCTCTTCATAAATTTTTCCAAGAAAGAGGATTTATTTATTTAAATGCTCCATTAATTACTGCATCTGATACAGAAGGTGCCGGGGAAATGTTCCAAGTTACTACCCAAAATTTAGATAAATTAGATTTAAATAAGGATGGAAAAGTTGATTATTCTAAAGATTTCTTTGGAAAAAAATCTTATTTGACAGTTTCAGGGCAACTTGAGGCAGAAGATTATGCTCTTGCTTTATCTAATATTTATACTTTTGGTCCAACTTTTAGGGCTGAAGAATCAAACACACCAAGACACGCTGCGGAATTTTGGATGATTGAACCAGAAATTGCTTTTGCAGATTATAATGTGTGCATGGATGTGGCTGAAGATATGATGAAATATATGATAAGTTTTGTTTTAGAAAATTGTAAGGATGAAATTGAATTTTTCAACGAAAGAGTTGATGATACTTTGATTGAAAGACTTACAAAAGTTAAAGAGGCGAAATTTGCAAGAATTACTTATACTGAAGCTATAGAAAAATTACAAGAAGCTGATGTTGATTTTGAATATCCTGTAAAATGGGGAATGGATCTTCAAACTGAGCATGAAAGATATTTATCAGAAAAAATAGTTGATGGTCCAGTTTTTGTTACAGATTATCCAAAAGATATTAAGGCATTTTATATGAGAAGAAATGAAGATGGAAAAACTGTTGCAGCTTTTGATATGTTAGTTCCTGCTGTAGGAGAATTAATTGGTGGAAGTCAAAGGGAAGAAAGATATGATGAGCTTGTAAAATCTATGGAAGATAATGGATTAAAACTTGAAGATTATCAAAATTATTTAGATTTAAGAAAATATGGAACAGTAGTTCACTCAGGTTATGGTCTTGGATTTGAAAGAGCAGTAATGTATCTTACAGGAATGAAAAATATCCGTGACGTAATCCCTTACCCAAGAACAGTAAAATCTTTTGCATCAAAAAACTAAGGAGAAAAAATGAGAGAATATAATCCAAATGCCATCGAAAAAAAATGGCAAGAGAAATGGGATGAAAATGAAACTTTTAAGTCAGTAATTGATAAAAATAAGAAAAAATTCTATCCACTCGTAGAATTTCCTTATCCGTCAGGTCAAGGTCTTCATGTTGGCCACCCAAGACCATACACAGCTTTAGATATTGTTGCAAGAAAAAGAAGACTTCAAGGAGAAAATGTAATTTATCCTATGGGCTGGGATGCTTTTGGACTTCCTACAGAAAATTATGCTATAAAAAATCACATTCATCCTTCAATTGTAACAAAAAATAATATCGAAAATTTTAAAGCACAAATGAAATCTATTGGATTTTCATTTGATTGGTCCAAAGAAGTAAATACAACAGATCCAAATTATTACAAATGGACTCAATGGATTTTCATTCAATTATATAAAAATGGACTTGCTTATAAAAAAGAAATGCCAGTAAACTGGTGTCCATCTTGTAAGGTAGGACTTGCTAATGAAGAAGTTGTAGATGGAAAATGTGAAAGATGTGGGTCAGAAGTAACTCACAAAGTTAAAAATCAATGGATGCTAAAAATCACAGAATATGCCGATAGACTTATTGATGATTTGGACGAAGTTGATTATGAGGAAAAAATAAAAACTCAACAAAAAAATTGGATTGGAAGAAGCCACGGGGCAGAAATTAATTTTTCTTTAAAAGATAAAGATTACAAATTAGATGTCTACACAACAAGACCTGATACAATTTTTGGGGCAACTTATATGGTAATTGCACCAGAACATCCAATGCTTGAAGTATTTAAAGATGAAATTAAAAATTTGGATGATGTAAAAGAATATCAAGATTTTGCAAAGAAAAAATCAGATTTTGAAAGAAGTGAGCTTACAAAAGAAAAAACTGGCGTAATGCTTGATGGAATTTCTGCAATAAATCCTATAAATGGAAAAGAAATTCCAATTTGGATTTCTGATTATGTATTAATTTCTTATGGAACAGGAGCTATAATGGCGGTTCCTGCTCACGATGATAGGGATTTTGAATTTGCAAAAAAATTTGATATGCCAATTGTTCCAGTAATCGATACAGGCGATGAAGATTTGCCAACAACTTCAATTGATAAGGGGATTTTAATAAATTCCGATTTTCTAAATGGTCTATCTGTAGAAGAAGCTAAAAAGAAAATGATAGAATTTGTTGAAGAAAAAAATCTAGGTTCTGCGAAGGTAAATTATAAATTAAGAGATTGGGTATTTTCTAGACAAAGATATTGGGGAGAACCAATCCCAATGATTTATTGTGAAAAGCACGGATGGGTTGCTGAAAAAGAAGAAAATCTTCCAATAAAATTACCAGAAGTTGAATCTTATGAAGTAACAGATGATGGCGAAAGTCCACTTTCAAAAATTGATGAATTTGTAAATACTACTTGTCCAATTTGTGGAAAGCCAGCAAAAAGAGAAACTGACACCATGCCACAATGGGCTGGCTCTTCTTGGTATTATTTAAGATATACAGATCCAAATAATAATGAAGATCTTGCAAGCAAAGAAAGTTTAGATTATTACACACCAGTTGATTGGTACAATGGTGGAATGGAACACACAACTCTTCACTTATTGTATTCAAGATTTTGGCACAAATTTTTATATGATATAGGAAAAGTTCCAACAAAAGAACCATATCAAAAAAGAACTTCTCACGGAATGATTTTGGGAGAAGACCATCAAAAAATGTCAAAATCAAGAGGCAATGTTGTAAATCCTGATGATATTGTAAGAGATTATGGGGCAGATACCCTAAGATGTTATGAAATGTTTATTGGAGATTTTAGATCGACAGCTCCATGGTCAGACGAAGGGGTTAAGGGTTGTAGAAAATATTTGGAAAGAGTATTTAATCTTTATGATTTAGTTGAAGATGGCGACGAATATACAAAAGAAATTGAAATTTTAATTAACCAAACTATTAAAAAAGTTTCGCAAGATTATGAATCATTAAAATATAATACAGCAATAGCTTCACTTATGAGCTTGTTAAATGAAATGAGAAACATTGGAAAAATTACTAAAAAAGATTTCAAAACTTATTTGATTTTATTAAATCCAGTTGCTCCTCACTTAACTGAAGAATTGTGGGAAGAAATTGGTTTTGAAGGCGAATTAAACCAAACTAGCTGGCCAACTTATGATGAAAGTAAACTTGAATATGATTCAATCGAACTTCCTGTTCAAGTTAATGGAAAAGTTAGGGCTACAATAAAAATTGCAAAAGATGCAGACCAAGAAGAAGCTGTAACAAGTGCAGAAAATGATCAAAATATTCAAAAAAATATAGATGGTAAGGAAATATTTAAGGTAATATATGTACCAGGAAAAATATTAAACTTGCTTGTAAAATAATAAAAAAGGCTCTTGCAAAAAAATTAATGCAAGAGCTTTTATTTATACCTAGATTTTTGAATAAGTGAAATTATTTTTCTGATTTTTTCAGAAGAATTTAAGTCATCAAAAGATATTTTTTTAATATTATTAATTATTTCTATATTATTATTTGTAAAATTTTTGTAGTCAGAACCTGTTATAAAATCAATAAAGAGATTTTTTTCAATTTTTTCTATAGAAAGAATAAAAATTCCTTCTAAATCTTTTGTATTATTTAAATAAACTCCAAAATTATTTTCTCGTTCAAAACCATTTATCCAAACAAAATCTTTATCCTTATTTATTTTTAATCCCAAATCAATTATTTTATTAAAAATTTTCAAAAAATCATCGGCAATAAAATTATCATAGAAATTGGAAATTTTTATTTGCCCATAAGAATTTTTGATTTTCAAAGAAACTTCCTTGTTATTATAAAATTTAGCAAACAGAGATTTAAAAATATAAAAAGCTGTATTATACGATAAATTTTTTTCTCTGTTATTTTTGTCCAAAGAAAGAATTACAGATGATTTTTGGGGTTTATTTTTTATTGTATGAACTAAATTTCCATTTATAAACTCAACATCCAAAAGCACATTTTCCGAAATTTTTGGATTTTCATCTAATAAATAGGAAGAATTAGGCATAAAAATACTTCTGTCCAAAATTATTTTTGTTGTATCATCTTCGTATTTTCTTTTTACAATTTTGGCGCTTATTTGATTTATTTGTGGATGACTAATATATAACAAATCCTTCATAAAATTACCTCTAAATTATTATATCATATGTTATAATCATATTGGGAGAATCTTATGAGAAAAAAATTGTTTTTTTTACTTATTTCTTTAATATCTGGTATAGGAATTTTCACTTATTTTGAGGCTTATAATTTTTTGTTTGTGATTATAGGCTTATTTGTATGTGGAATTTTTCTTTTTGTAAAAAAATCTTCTCTTTCTTTTTTGTTTTTTGGATTTTCTCTGGGAATTTTTTTGGCATCTTTTAATTTTCATTCTTATAAGCTTGAAAAATATGATAATTTAGATTTAAATTTAACTGTTGTTGAAAAAATCGAAAGTGATGATTCTTATACTTATTATGTAAAAGCAAAAAATATGGATAAAAAAATAAATGAAAAATCTACTTTTATTTCTGATAAAAATTTTGAAATAGGAGATAGGCTAAGGGCAAATTGCAATATTTCCATGCCTTCTACAAACACCAATCCATATTTATTTTCTTATAGGAAGTATTTATTATCTAAAAAAATAAAAAGCAAGCTTGATATAAAATCTTTTGAAAAATTGGGAGAATCTTCTTCTGTTTTTTTAAAAATTAAGAAAAAATTTGATTTGTATATTAAAAAGATTTTTGAAAAAAATTTGTCTAAGGATTCTTTTTCTTTTGTAAAAGCTGTTATTCTTTCGGATAAATTTGAATATAGACAAGGTCTTTCGAAATTAGGCTTAGCTCATATTTTGGCGGTTTCTGGTCTTCACATTGATTTATTGATGGCTTTGTTAATTTTTTTATTGGTAAAAGCAAATATTTCATACAAGTACGCTTATCCAATTTCTTTGGGAATTTCTTTATTTTATGCCTATTTAATTTCATTTCCATTTTCGGTTTTGAGAGTTTTATTTATATACAGTTTATCTTATTTGGCATTTTTACTAAAAAAAGGCAAGGATACAGGAAAAAATCTCATTGTAGCCATGTTATTAATTTTACTGGCAAATCCTTTTGCAATTTTAAATTCTGGATTTATTCTTTCGTTTTTGGCAGGATTTGCAATTTATGAGATTTATCCAAAACTTGTAAGGGGAAAAAATTTCTCTTATTTAAAAAAATACATAATTTTTATTCTTTGCTTGCAAATAACTTTGGCTTTTCATGTGATTTACTATTATGGATATTTTAATTTGCTTAATTTTTTTGCGAATTTTTTGGTTGTTCCAATTTTTTCTATAAGTATGTACATAATTTTTGGGATAATTATTTTGTATCCAATATTTGGCGGATTGTTAGCTGGATTTTTCTTTATTTTGGATTTTTTGATAAAATCTATCATGGATATAGCAAATTTTTTGAGTACTTTTACAATTTTTGGCTTAGACTTTCCAAAAGAGTCAATCTTAATTAGTTTTTATTATTTAATACTTTTGTATATACTTGTGAAATTTAAAAATAAAAAACTAAGTGCAAAAAATTTTTTGGCGATTTCTATGATTATAGTGATTTTTTCTATTGTAAAAGAAAAAAATAAGCCGATTTCCTATCAAATGCTTGATATAGGGCAGGGAGATTTTTTTATTTTGGAAGATAAAGGCGATTTTTATTTGTTTGATTGTGGGGAAGTTTCTTACAAAAATTATTCATCAACTGAAAAAATAGCTATAGCTTTTTTAAAGGCAAAAGGAGTAAAAAAAATCAAGGCGGTTTTTATTTCTCATGAGGATAAGGATCATTCGGGTGCTTTGGAAAAATTGAAAAATGAATTTGAAATTGGCTCTGTAATTTCTAATATTTATAATAAAAATCTAGGGGAAAAATATAAATTTTTGGAAATGAAAGAGGGGAATATTTATAAGGGAAAAAATTTTAGCGTTGAATGTTTAGAAAATTTTTCTGGAGATGAAAATTCTAATTCTATGCCTCTTTTAATTAGGATAAATAATTTTAAAATTTTGACTATGGGTGATTTGCCAATGGAGTATGAACAAAAAGTAGCAAGAGATATTGATATTTTAAAAGTTTCCCATCATGGCTCAAGATTTTCAACTTCAAAGGATTTTGTAAATAAAACAAGTCCACAAGTTGCTTTAATTTCAGCTGGAAGAAAAAATACTTATGGACACCCATCAAAAGAAGTCTTAGATAATTTAAAAAATGTTAAAATATACAATACTCAAAAAGATGGATATTGTAAGATAGAATTTTACAAAAATTCATATAAGGTAAAAAAATATGTGAAAGGAGGATTTTTTAGATGAATTATAAGGAATTTATGACTGAACTTTTTTCAAAAAAAAGCAAGGGAATTTATCTAATTGATTCGAAAGAAGAATATCTAAAAGAAACAATTATAGATCAAGCAAAGGATTTAATTTCTTTTCCTGACTTTAATTATATAGAAATCAAGGGCAAAAAAAGCCTTGAGGACATAAAAACTGCCATTGATACATATCCAATAATGGAAGATAAAAAAGTTGTGATTTGGAGAAATATCGACTTATCTAAAAATAATATAAAAGATTATGAGGAAATTTGCAATTTGATTATTGAAGATATAGAAAATTTAGCAGATTTTCTGACATTTATAATAATATCTGATGAAACTGTATTTAAAGGAAAATTTTACAAGGCAATCAAGAAAAATGGAAATATTGTAGAAATTGATAGGCTAAATAATAATGAACTTGTTTCTTTTATTGGAAAAAGATTTGTAAAAAATAATAAAAAAATCAAAAAATCTTATATAAACGAAATAATTGATAGATTTTCATATCTAAATAAAAATTCGCAAATCGACCTTTATGAAATTATAAATACAGTTGATAAAATTATTGCAAATTCTGATAAAAGCGAAGTTTTATTGGAAGATGTTCACGACCAATTAGACCAAGTTTTAGATTTAAATATTTTTAATCTCACAGATGCTCTGTCAAAAAGAGATACAAAAACTGCCATGAACACATATTTATTTATGGCAAAGGATATGGATGAAATATTTAAAATTTTTTATATGATAGTAAGACATATTAGAAATTTAATTGGAATAAAAATTTTATCAAAAGATTCTTACAATGATTCCTTTATGCAAAAATCTTTGGGTATATCAAATTTTGAACTTAGAAAAGATAAAAGTTTTATTGGGAATTTTACTTTGGATGAATTATTTGATTTGCAAGATTTTTTATATACTTGCGACTTAAAACAAAAAAGCGAAGATTTTGATATGAATTTAAATATGTTAATTTTTATAGAAAAATTTTCAAAATAAAAAAATCGACTCATTCTAATCTTGGCGACTTTTCTAAGTCGCAAGTTTGAATGAACCGACTAAAAATTAAGCGTTTAATGAATTTAATTTTTTAGCTAATCTTGAAGTTGTTCTACTAGCTTGATTTTTGTGAATTATGTTTTTAGCTGCTGCTTGTTTTACTTTTTTATCAACAGTTTTGAAAAGTTCATTAGCTTTTTCGCTATCATTATTTGCAATAGCTTCTTCAAATTTTTTAACATAAGTTTTTATTTCAGATTTTGCTGATTTATTTCTAGCAGTTTGTTTTCTTGTTACATCAATTCTTTTTATTGCTGATTTAATGTTTGCCATTTTTTCACCCCCAATTTATATCGACTGATTTATTTTACCATAAAACTATATTTATTACAAATCTTTATAAATTTTAAATATTAAAATATTTGGAACTTTTGAGATATTCGTTTATAATTATAAAATGAGAGAGGTGTTATATGACAGAAAAATCTAATGATTTAGAATTTCTTGATTGGATAAAAACAATACTTTTGGCATTGGCAATTGCTTTTGTTATAAAAATTTTTATAATGGATGCAACAAAAGTTGAAGGAAATTCTATGCTAAATACATTACATAGTGGCGATATGCTATTTGTTGACAAAGTTTCAAAACATTTTAAGGGATACAATAGGGCAGATATTGTAATAATTAATGCTCCAGACCAAGAAAATACTTTGTATATAAAAAGAATAGTTGGTATGCCAGGAGATAATATAGAAGTTAAAGATGGAAATGTGTATGTAAACGGAGAAATCTACGAAGAAAATTATATAAATAACGAAGAAACCCTAACGACAAATGAAAATTCATCTTGGGAAGTTGGCGAAGGAGAATATTTTGTTATGGGAGATAATAGACTTCCAAATGCAAGCAATGATTCAAGAAATTTTGGTCCGATTTCCGAAGAAAAAATTGTAGGGCATGCATTTTTAAGATTTTTCCCAATTTATGATATAGGATTTGTAGATAAGGAAAACAGATAATGAAGAAAAAAGAGAATATTAGAAATTTTTCTATTATTGCTCATATTGACCATGGAAAATCTACTCTTGCAGATAGACTTATAGAAAAAACTGAGTCTGTTGCAAAAAGAGATATAAATGATCAAATGCTAGATAGCATGGAGCTTGAGCAAGAAAGAGGAATAACCATAAAATTAAAATCAGTAAAGTTAAAATACAAGGCTAATGATGGAAAAATTTACGATTTAAATTTGATTGATACTCCAGGCCATGTTGACTTTACTTATGAAGTTTCAAGATCACTAAAAGCTTGCGAAGGAGCAATTTTGGTTGTTGATGCTTCCCAAGGAGTTGAAGCTCAAACTTTGGCAAATACTTACCTTGCACTTGAACAAGATTTGGAAATTTTGCCAGTTTTAAATAAAATTGACCTTGAAAGTGCAAGAGTTGAAGAAACAAAAGAAGAAATAGAAAATCAAATTGGTCTTGATACAGAAAATATTCCCTTAATTTCTGCAAAAACTGGTTTAAATATTGAAGATGTACTCGAAGACATTATAGAAAATATTCCAGCCCCAGAAGATCATGATGACAAACCATTAAAGGCTTTGATTTTTGATTCATATTATGATTCATACAGGGGAGTAATTTGCTATGTTAGAATTTTTGAAGGCAGCGTAAAAGCAGGCGATGAAATTTTGATGATGGCAAGTGGAAAATCCTACGAAGTAACTGGCGTAGGATATACTATGAAAAATAGAATTGAAACCAAAGAATTAAAAAGCGGAGATGTAGGATTTATTGAAGCAAGCATAAAAGATATTAGAAATGCAAGAGTTGGTGATACAATTACCTTAAAAAATAATCCAACACAAAAAGCACTTTCTGGCTACAAAGAAGTTTTGCCAATGGTTTATTCTGGAATTTATCCAGCTGAAGGAGAATCATTTAACAAATTAAAAGATTCATTGGAAAAGCTTCAAGTAAATGATGCGTCTTTAGTTTTTGAACAAGAAAATTCACAAGCTCTTGGCGTTGGATTAAGGTGTGGATTTCTAGGTCTTTTGCACATGGATATTATTACAGCAAGACTTGAAAGAGAATATGATTTAGATATAATCGCAACAGCACCATCAGTAATTTATAAGGTAAAAACAAAAGGACACGAAGAAAAAAAATTAGAAAATCCTAATGATTTTCCTCCACCATCAGAAATAGAATATGTAAAAGAGCCAATTACAATTTCTGAAATTATGACTCCAAAAGAATATATAGGACCAGTTATGGAACTTGCTCAAGCAAGGAGAGGAGATCTTATAGATATGTCATATATTGACGAAAATAGGGTTTCAATAAAATATAAAATTCCTTTAAATGAAGTTATTTATAACTTTTTTGATTCTTTAAAATCAAGATCAAAAGGATATGCTTCGCTTGATTATGAAGTTGTGGATTATGAAGAAAGTAATTTAATAAAACTTGATATAAAAATCAATGAAGATAAAGTCGATGCTCTATCTACAATTGTTCACAAAGATTTTGCCTATGCTAGGGGGAGATCAATTGTCGAAAAATTAAAAGATCAAATTCCAAGACAACAATTTGCAATTCCAATTCAAGCAACAATCGATTCAAAAGTTATTGCAAGAGAAACCGTAAAAGCTTTGAGAAAAGATGTAATTGCAAAATGCTACGGTGGAGATATATCAAGAAAGAAAAAACTTTTAGAAAAACAAAAAGAAGGAAAGAAGAGAATGAGACAATTAGGAAGCGTACAAATTCCACAAGATGCCTTCCTTGCTGTTTTGAAATATGATGATGAATAAAAGTTAGGATAAGTCCTAACTTTTTATTTGCAAAAATTTAAGGAGAAAATATGGAAAAAATTGGAATCTATATTCATATTCCTTTTTGTAAGAAAAAATGTTTTTATTGCGATTTTACAGCCTTTCAAAATTTAGAATCTTGGATTGATTCGTATTTTGAAAATTTAAAAAAAGAAATAATCTTGTACCAAAAAAATATGAACGTAGAAGTCGATTCTATTTATATTGGTGGAGGTACACCAACTTACGTTGATTATCATTATATAATTGAGCTTGTAGAAATTTTGAAAAATTTTGATTTAAGTCATGTAAAAGAATTTACAATTGAGGCAAATCCAAATTCTTTGACTTTGGAGAAATTAAAAGCCTACAAGAACTTGGGAATAAATAGAATTTCTCTTGGTGTCCAATCTTTTGATGATAAAGTTTTAAAAAGAATTGGTAGAGACCATAATAAGGAAATTGTCCTAAAAGATATAGAAAATATAAGAAAAGCAGGTTTTGATAATCTTTCTTTGGATATGATTTTAAATCTGCCGGGTGGAAATTTTGATTCTATAAAAAATGATTTGGAGATAATAAAAAAAATAAATCCAGAACATTTATCTTATTATTCTTTAATTCTTGAAAAAGGTTCACATTTTTATAGTCTTTATAAAAAAGATAAACTTAAACTTATGGATGATGATTTGGAAAGAGATATTTTTTCTTATATAGAAAAATATTTAAAAGATATAGGATTAAATAGGTATGAAATTTCTAATTTTTCAAAAAAGGGCTTTGAATCCTACCACAATAAAAAATATCGGTCAGAGGGTGGATACCTTGCCTTTGGACTTGGTGCATCTGGATTTTTGTCAAATGTAAGATATAAAAACGTAAAAAATTTTGTAAAATATGAAAACTTAATCAAACAAGGAAAATTTCCAATAGAATTTAGGGAATTTATTTCAAAAGACGAAAGAGAAAAAGAATATATAATTTTTAAATTAAGAGAAGTTGAAGGAATTAACTTAAAAGAATTTGAAAATATTTTTGGGCATTCTTTGTTAGAAAAGTATAGTGAAATAGTTGAAAAATTTTATAAAGAAGGGTTTTTTGAAATTGATCAAAATTTAAGATTTACTCACAAGGGTTTTGATTTATCAAATGAATTTTATATTGAAATAATATAACTTGCAAAAAGAAATTTACCTAGTATATTATAATTAGCAGTCAGATAATTGGAGTGCTAAATGAGGTGAAAATAATGAACGAGAGAAAGAAGATGATACTCTTTTCCATTATAAACTCATACGTTAATCTTGGAGAGCCTATTGGTTCAAATTCATTACTTAATGAATATTCTCTAGATATTTCGTCTGCAACAATTAGAAATGAGATGAGCACTCTTGAAAAAATGGGGCTTTTAGAAAAAGCTCACACATCGGGAGGAAGATACCCATCTGATAAAGGTTACAGACTTTATGTAAATAATTTATTAGAAAATTCATTAAATGAAAAAGAAGATGAAAATTTAGAAAAAATTCTTGATAAAAGATATGGCAATGTTTCAAAAATTGTGGAGACTGCAACACTGCTTCTTTCAAAAATGACAAATCTTACAGCTGTTTCTTATACTATAAGAAATAATATTACTAAAGTCATAAATTTGGAGCTTTTAAAAATTAATCCTAACATGCTTTTGTTTATAGCTGTTTATGATAACGGAAGTTTAATAAGCGATAGAATTTATATTAATGAGAAAATTGATGATGAAAAATTAATAGAAATTTCTAGGACTTTAAAACAAAACATCGAAGGCGAAAATTTAAAAGACCTTGCAAAAATTTTTGAAAAAATCAAAAATTCTGGCTTTAAGCAATATGAGAATTTGTTAGATATTTTGGAGAAAAAAATCAATAATGATTCTTTAAGTGATTTGACAAAAGAAGTTATTATAAAGGGACTAGGCAATATTTTTAATTTCAAAGAATTCGAAGATCCAATTAAGGCTAGAGAGTTTATTAAGATATTTGATAGTAAGGAAAGAATTTGGGAATTGATTGAAAATTCTAACAACGAATTACAAATTACTATTGGTGATGAAAATGAGATAAATGAATTGAAAGATAATACAATCATAACTTCACATTTTAATTATGACAAAGACATTGTAGGCCAAATTGGAATTATAGGACTTACAAGAATTGATTATAAGGAAGTTATTTCTGACATCAAACTAATATCAGATTTACTTAGCAAATAATAAGGTAGGTGTTTAAGGTGGACAATGAAAAAAAGCATGATGAAAATGTTGAACAAGAAGAAAATATAGATGAACAATTAGAAGAAATTGATGCTGAAATAGTTGATGAAGAAGGTAATGTAGAAAAAGATTCATCAGATGATAATGAATACAAAGAAAAATACCAAAGACTATTGGCAGATTTTACAAATTTCAAAAAAAGAGAAGAAAAAGCAAGAGCAGATTTTAAAAAGTTTGCTTCATCAAATTTAATCGAAGAACTTTTACCAGTTTTAGATAATTTTGACAGAGCACTTAAAGATCAAGACGAAGAAGATTCTTTTGTCCAAGGCATAATGATGACAAGAGATTCTTTGTGGAAAGTTTTGGAAAAAGAAGGACTTGAAGAAATCGAATCTGATGGAGTAGAATTTGATCCAAATTTCCATCACGCTTTTCAAACAGAAGAAAACGAAGATTTTAAATCAAATTATATTATAGAAACCTATCAAAAAGGATACAAACTAAATGATAGAGTTATAAGACCAAGCATGGTTAAAGTTGCAAAATAGGAGGAATTAATATGGCAAAAATTATAGGAATTGATTTAGGAACAACAAACTCAGCAGTTGCCGTTATGGAAGGTGGGGATTCAACAATAATCCCAAATACTGAAGGAAACAGAACAACACCATCAGTTGTAGCATTTACAAAAGATGGAGAAAGACTTGTTGGAGAAACTGCAAAAAGACAAGCAATAACAAATCCAGACAGAACAATCTCATCAATCAAAAGAGAAATGGGATCAGATTTTAAAACAAATGAAATTGATGGAAATTCTTACACACCAGAAGAAGTTTCAGCAATGATTTTACAAAAATTAAAATCAGATGCAGAAAGTTATTTAAATGATACAGTAACAGATGCTGTAATTACAGTTCCTGCTTACTTTACAGATGCTCAAAGACAAGCTACAAAAGATGCTGGAAAAATTGCAGGCTTAAATGTAAAAAGAATTATAAACGAACCAACAGCAGCAGCACTTGCTTATGGAATGGACAAAGAAACTGATCAAGCAAAAATTATGGTTTACGACCTTGGTGGTGGTACATTCGACGTTTCAATTCTAGAAGTTGGCGATGGGGTTTTTGAAGTTTTATCTACAAGAGGAAACAATAAATTAGGTGGAGACGACTTTGATAATAGATTAGTTGAATATCTTGCAGCTGAATTTAAAAAAGAAACTGGTGTAGATTTAACAAAAGATCTTACAGCTATGCAAAGATTAAAAGATGCAGCAGAAAAAGCTAAAAAAGAATTATCATCAACAAAAACAACAAATGTAAATTTACCATTTATTACAGCAGTTGATGGACAACCAGTTCACTTAGACTTAACAGTTACAAGAGCAAAATTTGATGAATTAACTCACGATCTTGTTGAAGCTACAAGAGGACCAGTTGAAGATGCATTAAAAGATGCTTCTTTATCATCAAGCGATATCGAAAAAGTATTACTTGTGGGTGGATCATCAAGAATTCCTGCAGTTCAAGATTTAGTTAAAAATATAATTGGAAAAGAACCACAAAGAGATATAAACCCAGATGAATGTGTTGCACTTGGTGCTGCAATTCAAGGTGGAGTTTTAACAGGAGAAGTTAAAGATTTATTACTTCTTGACGTTACACCACTTTCATTAGGAATTGAAACTCTTGGTGGAGTTGCTACAAAATTAATCGAAAGAAATACAACAATTCCAACTAAAAAATCTCAAATATTTACAACAGCTGCAGACGGACAAACTGATGTAGATATTCACGTTGTACAAGGTGAAAGAGAAATGGCAGCAGACAATACCACTCTTGGTAGATTCCAACTTACAGGAATTCCTGCAGCAAGACGTGGAGTTCCACAAATCGAAGTTACATTTGATATAGATGCAAATGGTATTGTAAATGTATCAGCAAAAGACCAAGGAAGTGGAAAAGAACAAAAAATTACTATCACATCATCAACAAACTTAACTGATGAAGAAATAGATAAAAAAGTAAAAGAAGCTGAAAAATTTGCTGAAGATGATAAAAAGAAAAAAGAAAGTATTGAAGTTAAAAACAATGCTGAATCATTAGTTTACCAAGCAAGAAAAACTCTTGAAGATGCAAAAGTTGAAGGAAGCGAAAAAGATAAGATTGAAGAAAAAATCAAAGATCTTGAAGCTAGCATTAAAGCTGACAATACTGAAGACATCAAGGCAAAAACAGAAGCTCTACAACAAGAAATCTACTCAATGAGCGAAGCAATGTATAAAAACGCTCAAGCAAGTCAAGAAGGTCAAAACGCTGGAAAAGCAGATGACGATGTAGTTGATGCAGATTATGAAGTTGTAGATGACGACGAAGAATAAAAATAAATAAAATTTGAAGAATAGGAAGCCTTGCTTCTTATTCTTTATTTTTATTTTAAATTTTAAAATATAATTTAATTTTTTTATCAAAGTGGTATAATAGTTGAGCTTAGATAAAAAAATAAAATTATAAATTAAGATACTACAAATAAATTAGCAATAATTTATTTTTTTTATATTGGAGGATAAATGAAAGACCCTTATGAATTATTAGAAGTTGACAAAAATGTCACTGATTCTGAATTAAAAAGAAAATATAGGAAACTTGCAAAAAAATACCATCCAGACTTAAATCCGGATGACGAAGAGGCCCAAGAAAAATTTAAAGAAATTTCAGAAGCCTACGAAATTTTATCTGATCCACAAAAAAAACGTCAATATGATACTTACGGAGCAGCTGCATTTGAAAATGGTGGAGCTGGCGGATTTTCTGGCGATTTTGGGGGATTTGGAGATATATTTGGGGACATATTTGGAGATATTTTTTCTCAAGGAAGAAGTCAAAATAGAAAAAGACCAAGAAAAGGATCTGATATTCAACAAGTTGTAAAATTAACTTTCAAAGAATCAGCTTTTGGAATTTCTAAAGAAATTCAAGTAAGAAGAGAAGTTGAATGTGAAACTTGTAACGGCAAAGGTGCAAAAGATGAAAGTAAAATTAAAACTTGTCCTAAGTGTAATGGAACGGGCGTTATAAATAATATTAGCCAAACTCCATTTGGAACTGTTTCTCGCCAAACAACTTGTGATAATTGCCATGGATCTGGAGAAATTATTGAAGAAAAATGTCCAGATTGCCATGGAACAGGAAGAAAAATTAAAAATGAAAAAATAAAAATTGATATACCATCAGGTGTTGAAAATGATTCTGTAATGAGAGTTGTTGGAAAGGGAAATGCTGGAGAAAATGGTGGTTCTTATGGAGATTTGTATATAATTTTAAAAGTTGAAGAACACGAAATTTTTAAAAGAGATGGACTTGATATTTATTATGAGATGCCAATTTCTTTTGCAACAGCAGCTTTGGGCGGAAATGTAGAAGTTCCTACTCTTACAACAACTCAAGAATATCATATCCCAGCAGGAACTCAAACAGGAAGTAAATTTAGAATTAAAAATGAAGGAATAAAATCTGATAGGTTTAAAAGACAAGGAGATCTTTATTTTTATGTAAAAGTTATTACTCCAACAAAATTATCCAAAGAACAAAAGGAAAAATTAAAAGAGTTTGCTGAAATATCTGGCGATGAGGTAAAAGAAGACAAGAACTTTTTTGAAAAATTAAAGGATTTGTTTGATTAATGAAAAAAACATTTAATATAAAAACTTTAGGATGTAAAGTAAACCAATATGAATCAGAGGCCATAGAAGAATTATTTAAAAAGAGAGGATTTGAAAAAAAAGAAGAAAATGCTGATATTTATGTTATAAATACTTGCACAGTAACAAATATGAGCGATAGAAAATCCAGACAAACTATTTCAAAAGCTAGAAAAGAAAACAAAGATGCAGTAATTGCAGTTATTGGTTGCTATTCACAAGTAAAGGCTGATGAAGTAAAAAAAATTGATGGCGTTGATATAATTTTGGGTTCTAGAAATAAAGAAGAAGTGGTTGACCTTTGCGAAAAATTTATAAAAAATAATAAAAAAATGGAAGATGTAGAAGAATTTTCAATAGGAGAGGCAATTGAAGATTTGGAAATTTCAAACCAAGCTGATATGACTCGTGCTTATATAAAAATCCAAGACGGTTGCAATATGTATTGCTCATATTGTTTGATTCCTTATGCAAGAGGAAATATTGCATCAAGAGATTTAGTTTCGATAATTGATGAGGCAAAAAGACTTAGGGACAATGGATATAAAGAAATTGTTCTAACAGGAATTCATGTTGCAAGCTATGGAAAAGATTTTGATTTGGATATTTCCCTAATAGATGTGATTGAACACATTGCAAAAATTGATGGGATAGAAAGAATTAGATTATCATCAATGGAGCCAAGACATATTGATAGGGAATTTTTACAAAGAATGAAAGATACAAAAAAAGCCTGTGATCATTTTCATTTATCCCTCCAATCGGGTTCTGATGATGTTTTAAAATTAATGAATAGAAAATATACCACAAAAGTTTTTAAAGAAAAAGTAGATTTGATTAGGGAATATTTTCCAAATGCAGGACTTACAACAGATATAATTGTAGGTTTTCCAAATGAAAGCGAAAAAAATCACGAAGAAACTAAAAACTTTGTAAAAGATATTAAATTTTCCAAAACTCATCTTTTTAAATATTCAAAAAGAGATGGGACTAAGGCTGCTAGTATGAAAAATCAAGTTGATGGAAACATTAAAAAACGTAGGTCAAAGGAATTATCTGAAATTGAAAAAGAAATTTCTCATGAATTTTTAGATAAGCAAATTGGAAAAACTTTATCAGTTTTATTTGAAACAAAAACAGAGCTTGATGGATATAGGTCAGGATATTCTACAAATTATTTAAGGGTTCATAGCAAAGACAAGGTAGAAATTAATGAAATAAAAAATGTAAAAATAACTCAACGAATAGATGATTATTTGATTGGAGATATTGTAGATTAAAAATTTTATAAAAATTTTAAAAGGCTATTGCAAAATTATAAAAAAATAATTTTTTGTAATAGCCTTTTTATATTTGGAGCTGGAAACAGGACTTGAACCCGCAACCTTTTGTTTACGATACAATTGCTCTACCGATTGAGCTATTCCAGCATATAAATTTATTATACGAAAATTTAAAATTTATTCAATATAGATAGATTTCAATTTTTTTTTATATTTGGTATAATTATTTCAAAGGTGGTAATATGAATAATTTAAATTATGATGGAATATATGATATTTTAAACAAAATGAATTTGCCATTAGTAATTATAGTTTTAATTTTAGGACTTGCTATTTTGTTTTTAATATCAAAAATTTTAATAAAGGCTGGTTTATTTTTATTAGTAATGACCTTTATTTTCGATTTTATTATGAGGGTTTTGCCGATAAATATTTACCAAAATTATCCTAGCATTAAGCTTATTATAAATATATTGTATGCTTTGGGATTTTTTATTTTTGCCTATAAAAATATAAAAAGAATAATGAAAAATAAGAGAAAAAAAGAGCTTTTTAAAGATAAAAATCCAGTAAAAAAACAAAAGTCTGATAAAAATCCTATAAAAAGTTTTTTCGCATACACAGGCTCACTTCCATTTTTGATTATGCTTTTATTAAATGTATTTAATCCTGGAGGTGGAATTTATAAAAATATTTTACACTTACTTACAAGCCTATCTTTTTTATTTATGGTATTTACAACATTATACAATACATATAAAAGAGTTGATACATTTAAGGGAAATACAGGCAGAATGAGGTTTGATGATTTAAATATTCCTTTTAGAAAAAATTCTCAAAACAAAAGCAAAAATTCAGATAGAAAAGTTTTGAAAAAAGAAGAAAATGAACAAGTAGAGGATGATTTAGAAAAAACTCAAACAAAAAGATTAAATTTGAAGGATATAGATAAAAAATTAAATGAAAATATAAATGAAGAAATAAATTTATATGATTTTAGAGATAAAATGAATCAAAATGATTTGATTAATCTTATAAATGACAAAAATAGCAAACTTGTTACAATGATTTCTTTGACAAATTTAGCTGATGGAGTGAAAAAATCTTATAAATCAGACAAGTGTAAAGCTGATATTAGACAAGATGATGAATACAAGCTTGATTTGGAATTTGAAAATTTCAATGATTATGATTATGGAAGATTTATTGATTTGCTTTTAGATTATTCAAAAAATAGATCAAAATATAAATTTCAACTTGATTTGATTCCACAAAAAGCAAAAAATTCAAAGGTAGTATTTTATGATCCATCAAACCTATATGAGCTTGATAGGTCATTTGGAAATGAATTTCAAGGAAGAACAATTTCTATGAATTTCCCAAAATATAAAATAAATTATATAACAGAAAATTAAATTAAAGCTGGTGAAAATTATTAATCAATAATGGTTTTTGCACCAGCTTTTTTATTTTTTTAAAAAAGAGTATAGTATATTTGTATCTATATAAATATATTAATTAAAAAATATAGGAAATCTCCTATATTTTTGTGATTTTAGATTGAATTAGTGAGGTAATAATGGAAATATCAAAAATTCTTTCCGATGAATTGAATATTAATCAAAAAAGTATTGATGAGGTTATAAAATTATTAGATGAAGGCTCTACTGTTGCTTTCATTGCAAGATATAGAAAAGAAAAAACTGGTGGCTTAAAAGATACTGAAATTAGAGATATTGAAAGTGGACTTACAAGGCTTAGAAATTTTGAAAAAAGAAAAGAAGAAATTCTTACTTCTTTGGAAAATCAAGAAAAACTTGACGATGAATTAAAAGAAAAAATTGAAAAGGCAAAAACTTTGACTGAGCTTGAAGATATATATGCTCCTTTTAAGAAAAAAAGAAAAACAAGAGCTGATAAGGCAAAAGAGCTTGGTCTAATGGAGCTTTTGGATGAAATTTTGATGAATGCAACAAGCGAAGAAGAAGGACTTCTTCTTGCAAAAAAATACATAAAAGAAGGCATTGAGGATGAAGTCGATGCTATAAATAAATCTTTAGATATTTTGGCAGAAGATGTTGCAAATAATATTGAGGCCAAAAATATTATTAGAAGAGATGGGCTTGTTAGGGCAAGAATTTTGGCAGAAAAAAAAGAAGATGAAGATTTAATTTATGAAAATTATTATGGTTTTGATGAGAAAATTAAAAATTTAAAGCCTTTTCAAATTTTAGCCTTAAATAGGGCAGAAAAAAATGGTGACTTGACTGTAAAATTAGAATTTACAGATAATTACAATCTAACTTTAATCAAAAATCTTTACAAATCCAATAATGATTATACAGAATCTTTGATAAGAAAAGCTATTGAAGATTCATACAAAAGGCTTTTGATTCCTACAATAACAACTGAAATAAAAAATAAACTTACTGAAAATGCCGAAAATGAATCAATTAAAGTATTTTCAAAAAATTTGAAGCCATATATTTTACAAAGACCTATCAAAGATAAAAATATAATTGGCCTTGATCCGGGTTTTAGGACAGGTTGTAAGGTTGCTGTTATTGATAAGCACGGAAAATATTTGGATCAGGCTGTAATTTATCCAGTAAAACCTCACTCTAAAGAAAAAGAATCTATTGAGATTTTAAAAAATTTAATTAGTAAATACGATGTTGATATAATTGCTTTGGGAAATGCAACTGCAAGCAGGGAAACTGAAATTGTTGTAAATAAATTATTAAAAGAAGTTGATGGTGTTTCTTATGCAATTGTAAATGAAGCAGGAGCTTCTGTTTATTCTGCATCAAAGCTTGGGGAAGAAGAATTTCCAAATCTTGATGTTACAATTAGAGGTGCAGTTTCAATGGCAAGAAGACTTCAAGATCCTATGGCAGAGCTTGTAAAAATTGATCCAAAACATTTGGGCGTTGGACAATATCAACATGATATAAATCAAAAAAAATTAGACGATGAGCTTGAAAAAGTTGTAGAAGATAGTGTAAATGAAGTTGGCGTCAATATAAATAATGCATCTTACAAATTATTATCTTATGTTTCTGGATTAAATTTAAATCTTGCAAAAAGAATAGAAGAAGATTTTAAAAATGGTGCGATAAAAGAAAGAAAAGACTTAAAAAAAGTTAAAGGTCTTGGAGATAAAACTTATAAGATGGCAGCAGGATTTTTGAGATTTCCCGACTCTCCAAATTTTTTGGATAATACAGCAGTTCATCCAGAAAGCTACATTATTGCAAAAAAACTTGTAGATTATAATTTGGATGAAATTGATTTAGAAAAATGTGCTGACGAACTTGAAGTAGGTGTTTTAACCTTAAAAGATATAATTGAAGAATTAAAAAAACCAGGACGTGATCCAAGAGATGAACTTCCAGAAGTTGTTACAAAAAGTGAAATTTTATCAATAGATGATTTGAATGAGGGAGATATTTTGGAAGGAACTGTAAGAAATATAACAGAGTTCGGTTGCTTTGTTGATATTGGAGTAGGAATTGATGGACTTGTTCATATATCAAATATGAGCGATAAATTTATAAAAGATCCAAATGAGATTGTTACAAATTCTGATATAATAAAAGTAAAGGTAATAGAAATTGACAAAAAAAGAGAAAGAATTGGTTTGTCAATGAAAAATTTAAAGGAGAAATAAATGTTTGATTTTTTTAAAAAGAAAAAAAAGGAAGAAAAAATCGTATCTATAGCAAGTCCAGTAAAAGGAAAAGTTGTAAAATTAGAAGAAGTGCCAGATCCAGTTTTTGCAGAAAAAATGGTAGGAGATGGATTTGCAGTAGAACCTGAAAATGGCGAAGTTTTTGCCCCGGTAAGTGGAGAAGTTACTTTACAACCAGAAGGATACCATGCGATCGGAATAAAAACACAAGAAGGACTTGAAGTATTAGTACATTTTGGACTTGAAACTGTAGAATTAAAAGGCGAAGGCTTTACTCCTCATGTTAAAGTTGGAGATATGGTTAAAAAAGGCGATAAGGTATTGTCAGTAGATATTGAAAAAATAAAAGACAAAGTGCCTTCAATAATTACACCTTGTATTGTCGCAAATTTGGAAGAAAATATTTTATCAGAAATAAATTTTGATGCAAATTGTGGCGAAGAAGTTCAAAAAGTTACAATCGTAGAATAATTGATTAAAAAAACTAAGTGTGATAATATTTTTAAGGATAAAAATTTAAAAAGTGGAGGATAAATGAGATTATCGAATTATTATATGCCTACATTAAGAGATGATCCTCAAGATGCAGAAACACAAAGTCACAAGCTTTTGGTAAGAGGAGCTTTTATTAGAAAAACTTCATCAGGAGTTTATTCCTACTTGCCATTAGGAATGAAAGTTATAAATAAAATTGAAAATATTGTAAGAAAATCTATGGAAAAATATGATTCCATAGAAGTTTCAACTTCAGTATTACAAAGTAAAGATATTTGGGAAAAATCTGGTAGATGGCAAAATTTTGGACCGGAAATGTTTAAAATAAAAGATAGACACGACAGAGAATTTTGCCTTGGACCAACTGCCGAAGAACAATTTACAAATTTAATTAAAGACGAATTAAATTCATATAAGCAGCTTCCATTAAATTTGTACCAAATAGTTTCAAAATTTAGGGATGAAAAAAGACCAAGATTTGGAATAAATAGGTCAAGAGATTTTATAATGAAAGATGCTTATTCATTTGACGTTGATATGGAAGGCTTGGAAAAATCTTACCAAAAAATGTGGGATGCTTATGTAGAAGTTTTTGATGCCTTAGACCTTGATTATAAAATTGTTGAGGGAGATTCTGGAGCTATGGGTGGAAATATAAGCCACGAATTTATGGCACTTGCAGAAACAGGAGAAGGCGAAATTTTTTATACAGAAAATTCAAATTATGCAGCAACTGATGAATCTGCAAAATTTTTCCTAGAAATTGACGAAAATGAAGAAGAAAAAGAATTAGAATTAGTAGAAACAAAAGATGCAAAAACAATTGAAGAAGTTTCAAATTTTCTAAAAATAGATGAAAATAAATGTGCCAAAGCTGTAGATTTATTAGTCCAAGGTGAACCTGTTTTCGTTATTGTTCCAGGAGATAGGGAATTAAATATGGCAAAATTAATTTCTTATTTACAAGTCCCAGAACATGAAATAGAAATGATGGATGATGAAACAATAAAAAAAATTACTGGAGCAGAACCGGGTTTTACAGGTCCAAAAGATTTAAAAGAAGATGTAAGAGTAATAGTTGATAAATCAATTACAAGATATAAAAATATTGTAATTGGAGCAAATAAAACTGATCACCATTATATAAATGCAAATTATAAGAGAGATTTTGATGGGGAAGTTTGCGAAGATTTATTGACAGCAAAAGAAGGAGATCTTTCACAAGATGGAAAAGAAAAACTTCAACTTGCTCGTGGAATAGAAGTAGGAAATATTTTCCAATTGGGAACAAAATATTCCGAAAGTCTTGAGGCTTATTTCTTGGATGAAAATGGAAAACAAAAACCATTTATAATGGGCTCTTATGGAATAGGAATTACAAGATCAATTTCTGCAATTATTGAGCAACATTACGATGAAAATGGAATAATTTGGCCAACAAAAGTTGCCCCATTTGAAGCTTGGATAACTCTTGTAAACAAAAACAATGAAGAGCAAAAAGAAATAGCAGAAAAAATCTACAATAAATTATTAGATGCAGGCATTGAAGTAATGCTTGATGATAGGAAAGAAAGAGCTGGAGTTAAATTTAATGACAGAGACTTGGTTGGAGTTCCTTATAGAATTACTGTAGGAAAAGATTCAAAAGATGACATGGTAGAATTTTCAAAAAGATCTGATATGGAAAATTTAAAAATGCCAACAGATGAAGCTATCGAAAAAATTATATCTTCAATAAAAGACGATTTATGCAAATAGTTGATTATAAAATTTCAAAAGAATTTTTAAAAAAGATATTAGTTGATAATAAAAAAATAATAGCCCTATTTCATGCAAATTGGTCAAGCTCTTCGAATTTAATGAAAAAAAACTTTTTAAAAGAAGAAGAAGACTCATATAAAAATATAAAAAAAATGATTATAGACATTGATAAAAATAGGGAATTAATCAAAAAATTGGGTATTAATCAAATACCATCTTTAGTTTCTATTACTAAAGATAGTCTAAACGAAAATGATTTTATAATAAATTCATTAAGGAGTATTTAAGGAGCAAATATGTTAGTTAATGCAAAAGAAATGTTAGATAAGGCTTATGAAAATGGTTATGGAATTGGACAATTCAATATAAATAACCTTGAATGGACAAAGGCAATACTTGAAGCTTGTCAAGAAAAAAAATCAGCAGTTATTTTGGGAGTATCAGAAGGTGCTGCAAAATATATGGGTGGATTTAATGTAGTTAGTAAAATGGTTGAAGGACTTGATAAAGATTTAAATATCACAGTACCAGTTGCCCTTCACTTAGACCATGGTTCATACGAAGGAGCTAAAAAAGCACTAGATGCAGGATTTACATCAATAATGTTTGATGGTTCAAGCCTACCAATAGATGAAAATATAGAAAAAACAAAAGAAATTGTTGAGTTATGTCATTCCAAAAATGTTTCTGTAGAAGCAGAAGTTGGTGGAATCGGTGGAGAAGAAGATGGAGTTGTTTCTGCAGGAGAATTAGCAGATCCTGAAGAATGTAAAAAAGTTGCATCACTTGGCATTGATTTCTTAGCAGCAGGAATTGGAAATATTCACGGAGTTTATCCAGAAGATTGGCAAGGACTTAATTTTAAAAGACTTGAAGAAATCAAAGAAGCAGCTGGAAAAATTCCTCTAGTTTTACACGGAGGTACAGGAATTCCAGAAGAACAAGTTAAAAAAGCTATCGAAAGAGGAGTTTCAAAAATAAATATTAATACTGAATGCCAAATAGTATTTACAGAAGCTACAAGAAAATATTTTGAAGAAGGTAAAGATAAAGTTGGCAAGGGATTTGACCCAAGAAAAGTATTAAAACCAGGTTTTGAAGCAATCAAAGATAAGGTTAGAGAAAAAATAGAATTTTTCGAATGTGAAAATTCAGCAGAAAAATAAAAATAAAATCGGAGCCTTTTGGCTCCGTATATTTTTATTTGTAAAGGAATAATATGGATATAAATATAAATGATTTAGATAAGCTAAAGTTAGATGAACTAAGAGAAATTGGAAAAAATCTTTCTATAAAATCTCTTTCATCTTACAGAAAAAATGAGCTTGTAGAAATAATTAAAGAGGCATATAGCAATAATAAAAATTTTGAAAATAAAGAAAGTTCTAGCAATGATTTAGATGATTCAAATGAAAATTTTGATCTTGGAGAAAAATTTAATTGCGAAGGACTCTTAGACCTTCACGAAGATGGTTTTGGATTTTTAAGAACTGAGCTTTATGAATCTAGCAATGATGATATATATGTTTCTCCTAAGCAAGTTAAAATGTTTAGACTAAAAACAGGTGATTTTATTAAAGGAATTGCCAGAGTAAAAAAAGATAAAGATAAATTTTCTCCCTTAATTTTCGTATCAGATGTAAATGGCTTAAAGGCAGCAGATGCTTTTAATAGGTCAAATTTTGAATCACTCACACCAATTTACCCAAATCAAAAATTAAAACTTGAAACAAGCAAAGATAAAATTTCTCAAAGAATAATAGATATTATTGCGCCTATAGGAAGAGGACAAAGAGGTCTTATTGTATCTCAACCAAAAGCTGGTAAGACTACTTTGATTAAGGATATTGAATATGCTCTTGAAAAAAACTTTGATGATTTAAAGATTTTGGTTTTATTGATTGATGAAAGACCAGAAGAAGTTACAGATTTTAAAAGATTTGTAAATCAATACAGAGATAAAGATAATGAGCTTACAAGAACAGAAGTTGCAGCATCAACTTTTGATAAGGCTCCTCAAAATCATATTTATATGCAAGAGATGGTTCTTGAAAGAGCAAAAAGACTTGTGGAAGATAATAAAGATGTTGTAATTTTATTAGATTCAATTACAAGGCTTGCAAGGGCTTATAATATTATGACTCCACAATCAGGAAGAACTCTTTCTGGTGGACTTGATCCTTTGGCTTTAATTGGTCCAAAGAAATTTTTTGGAGCTGCAAGAAATATTGAAAACGGTGGATCTCTTACAATTATTGCAACAGCCCTTGTCGATACAGGATCAAGAATGGATGATATGGTGTATGAAGAATTTAAGGGAACTGGTAATATGGAATTGCATCTTGATAGAAAGCTTGCCCAAAGAAGAATTTTCCCAGCCATTGACATAGAAAAATCATCAACAAGAAAAGATAATTTATTATTGAACAACAAAGAGCTTGAGGCAGTTTATAAACTTAGAAATTCTGATATGAAAGATAAGATAGATTTCACAAATGAATTAATTAATTTAATGGCAAAATGCAAATCAAATGATGAATTTGTAGAACTTATAAATAAAACTTACAAAAATTAGCCATAAATTTATTATATAAGTTATAATGAAGATGTAATAAATTAAGTTAGGAAATTTTATGAAAGTTAAAGCAAAAACTATAATAAATATTACAAGTATTCTTATAATTTTAATTTCTATTTACTTAGGCTACAAGGGTTATAAGATGGGAATATTTACATCAGTTGCAAGTCTTCAAAAATTTTTGCAACAATATGGGATTTGGGCTCCACTAATTTTTATGATTTTGCAAATAATCCAAATCATAATTCCAGTTATACCAGGTGGAATTACTACAGCTTTTGGAGTTGTTATGTTTGGACCTTTGTGGGGCTTTGTTTATAATTATATTTCCATTTGTCTTGGTTCTATTATAGTATTTTTAATTTCTAGATTTTTTGGTAAGGAAGTTGTCCTTGCAATTTTTGGCGAAGAAAATTTTAAAAAATATGATAAGTGGTTAAACCACGAAAAATATGATAAATTTTTTGCTTGGGCTATTTTACTTCCAGTGGCTCCTGATGATTTTTTGTGTTATTTTTCAGGACTTACTGATATGAAGTTAATAACTTTTGTAAAAATAATTATTTTTTGTAAGCCTCCTTCAATATTTATTTATTCGATGGGACTTGTTTTGGGAATCAAAACAATATTTAAAAGTTTTGCTTGAAAGATAAATATTCCTATGGTATAATCATTATTGCTTATTGAAAGAGACAAGAAGAGGTGTTTATATGAAAAAAGAACTACATCCAGAATACCACCAAGCAAAAGTTACTTGCACATCATGTGGTAATGAATTCACTGTTGGTTCAACAGAAGAAGAAATCAAAGTTGAAGTATGTTCACAATGCCATCCATTTTATACAGGAAAACAAAGATTTTCTGACCGTGGTGGTAATGTAGAAAAATTCAATAAAAAATATGGAAGAAATAAATAAGGTTAGGTTTCTAACCTTATTTTTTATATGTATTTATGAAAATTAAAGATATTTTAGAAAAAAACAATAATGATTTGATAATTGCTCTTACATATTTATTAAATACAAACAAAAATTTATTGTTTCTTAATAAAGAAGAAGCTTTAGATGAAAAAATAGAAAATGAATTAAAAATAATTAATGATAAAATAAATGAAGGTTATCCACTCCAATATGCAATTGGCAAGTGGAATTTTTATGGTTTAGATTTATTAGTAGATAAAAGAGCTTTAATACCAAGGTATGAAACAGAAATTTTGGTAGATCTTATTATTAATGATAATTCAAATAATAAAAAAATTCTTGATATAGGCACAGGAAGCGGAGCTATTTCTCTTGCTCTTTCAAAAAATCTAAAAGATTCTAAAATTATTGGAGTAGATATATCAAAAAATGCTATAGACCTTGCAAATGAAAATAAGATTAAGTTAAATATTAATAACGTAGAATTTAAAGAAAGTGACATTTTTTCAAATATAGATGATAAATTCGATATAATAGTTTCAAATCCACCTTATATTAATAAGGAAGATTTTGAAAAATTAGATAAGAAATTATATTATGAACCTCAAAATGCTCTTTTTGGTGGAGAAGATGGTTTATATTTTTATAAGAAAATAATAAAAAATGCAAAAAACTTTCTAAATAAAAATGGTAAAATATATTTAGAGATAGGTTATGATCAAAAAGATTCTATAAGTAATTTATTAGAAGAATATGGATATAAACAAATAAAAGCCTACAAGGATTTTAATGATTTTGATAGGATAATTAAAGCTTGTATCTAAGGAGGATATATGTTAGAAAATCTAGAACATATGAGAGAAAATTTCAAAGAATTAGAAAAAAAACTTGCTGATCCTGAAGTTTTATCTGATACTGAAAGGTTTAAAAAAGTTTCAAGAGAATATAATCAATTAAAACCAATTGTTGAAAAATACAATCAAATAAGATCTGCAGAAGATATGATTAATGAAAATACTGAGCTTTTAAAAGAAGCTGATGATAAGGAAATGATTGATCTTTTGAAATCTGAAATTGATGAAAATAAAAAAAATCTTGAAAAATATAATGAAGATTTAAAAGTTTTACTTATACCAACTGACCCTAACGATCACAAGGATGTAATTGTAGAAATTAGAGCAGGAGCTGGTGGAGAAGAAGCTGGACTTTTTGCTGGAAATCTTTACAGAATGTATCACATGTATGCCGATAAACAAAAATATAAAACAGAAGATATTGACGTATCAAGTCAAGGAATCGGCGGAATGAAAGAAGCAACTTTTATAGTAAGAGGAGAAGGTGCTTATTCAAAATTAAAATATGAATCTGGAGTTCACAGAGTACAAAGAGTTCCAGAAACAGAATCAGGTGGAAGAATCCACACTTCAACAGCGACAGTTGCTGTTTTGCCAGAAGCTGATGAGGTTGATATAAAAATCGATCCAAATGATATAAGAACAGATGTTTATAGGTCAAGTGGAAACGGTGGACAAAGTGTAAACACAACAGATTCTGCTGTAAGGCTAACCCACATTCCAACAGGACTTGTAGTAACTTGCCAAGATGAAAAATCTCAAATTAAAAATAAAGACAAGGCAATGAGAGTTTTAAGGGCAAGATTATATGAAATAGAAGAGCAAAAAAGACAAAAAGAAATTTCGGATAACAGAAAATCTCAAGTAGGAACTGGAGATAGGTCAGAAAGGATCAGAACTTACAATTACCCACAAGGAAGAATAACAGATCACAGGATAAACAAAACTATTTATCAATTAGATGATTTTTTAGATGGAAATATTGAAGAGATGATAGAATCTTTGATAACAGAAGACCAAACTAGAAAATTAAAGACAATGGGAGAAGACTAATTGTTTGAAATTCTTGCAAAAAAATTTGTAAAAGATTATAAATCCACTGATAAACAAAGAGTAAGATTAAAATTAATTTCTTTATCGGGTTTAGTTGGAGTATTAATTAATATATTTTTGTTTTTAATAAAAATAAGCATAGGGATAATTGCATCTTCTTCAGCAGTAATGGGAGATGCTTTCAATAATATGAGCGATGCCCTTACGAGTTTAATCACTTTGGTAGGAGCAAAAGCAAGTAGCAAACCAGCCGATAGCAACCATCCTTACGGCCATGGTAGGAGTGAATACATAGCAAGTTTTTTAGTTTCAATTCTTATTATGTTTGTAGGATTTTTGCTATTTACAAGTTCTATAGATAGTTTTTATAAAGGAAATTTACCAAAACTTTCTAAGCTTAGCATAATAATCCTTGTTATTTCTTTAGGATTTAAATTTTACATTTATTTTTTAAATAAAAACTTAGACAAAAAACTAGATTCTAAATTAAATTATGCAGTAATGATAGATGCAAGAAATGACATATTGTCAACAATTTCTATTATTTTTGCTGTAATTATACAAAAATATATAAGTTTTAACCTCGATGCACTTTTGGGTATAATTTTATCCATTATTGTCTTTAAACCAGGTTTAGATTTGTTTATAGATACGATAGATAAGTTATTGGGAAAAGGAATCAGTGAAGACCTTCATAAAAAAATTGAAGAAATAATTCTTTCTGGCGACTTTGTCCATGGCTATCACGATTTAAAAATTCATGAATATGGTAGAGGAAAGCTTGTAGGAAGTTGCGATGTAGAAGTTCCATCAAATATAAGTGTAGGAATAATGCATCAAGCAGTTACAAATATTGAACTTAGACTTTTAAATGAGTTAAATATTTCTATAACCATACACATGGATCCAACTTATTGCTTAATAGAAAATGAAGAAAACAAAAAAATAATTGAGAAATTAAGAAAGTCAGTAAAAAATGCAAACAGAGATATTGAAAATAGATAGAGAAAATATAGATGAAAATATCCTAAACCGTGCAGCTGAAATAATCAAAAAAGGAGAATTAGTTGCTTTTCCCACAGAAACAGTATATGGTTTGGGAGCTGATGGATTAAATCCAAAAGCAGCTAAAAAAATTTTTAAGGCAAAAAATAGACCAGAAGATAATCCATTGATTCTTCATATAGATGAAGATTATAAGCTTGACGAATTAGTAGAAAAAGTTGACGATAGGACAAAATTTTTAATTAAAAATTTGTGGCCAGGTCCTCTTACTGTAATCCTTAAAAAAAGCTCAATAATTCCTGATATAATTACAGGTGGAGGAGATACAGTTGCTGTTAGAAGACCAAAAGATAAACTTGCAAGAGAGTTTATAAAATATTGTAATACACCAATAGCGGCGCCTTCAGCAAATATTTCTGGCAGACCTTCCCCAACAAATGCAAAAGATGTTTATTATGACATGAACGGAAGAATTCCACTGATAATTGATGGAGGAAGTTCAGATATTGGAATTGAATCAACTGTAATTGATATGAGTTTGGAAAATCCTTGTATATTAAGACCAGGCTATTACACTTATGAATACATAAAAAAATTTATTCCAAATGTATGTTTGGATGATTCATTGGTTGACGATTCAAAAGTTCCAAGATCTCCTGGTCAAAAATACAAACATTATGCGCCAAAAGCGGAGATGAAAGTTTTTGTTGGAGATAAAAGTGTAGAAAAAATAAAAGATTTAGCATTAAAATATAAAAATGAAGGGAAAAAAGTAGGGATTTTAGTTTTTGATAAGGATACTGAAAAATTTTCAGAATTTACTACACTTTCTTTAGGAAATAAAGATAATTTAATAGAAATGAGCCATGTTCTTTTTGAAGCTTTAAGAGATTTGGATAGAAAAAATGTAGATATAATTCTTGCTGAGGGAGTTAAAGACATTGGGCTTGGAAAGAGTATAATGAATAGGATGAAAAAATCCGCATCTGGAAATATTTTTAATTTGTAAAGGAGAAATAATGGGCAAAGTAACAATTTTGGATCACCCAGTGATCAAACATAAAATTTCAATTTTAAGAGATAAGAATACAGGTTCTAATGAATTTAGATCAATTATAAAAGAGATAACAATTCTTTTAGCTTATGAAGCAAGTAAGGATTTTACTTTAGAAGAATATGATATAGAAACACCAATTTGTAAAACAACAGGTTATAGACTTTCTGGAAAAAAACTTGGAATTATTCCAATCCTTAGAGCAGGTCTCGGTATGGTTGATGGATTAATTGAAGTTTTCCCAGCAGCAAGAGTTGGTCATATAGGAATGTATAGGGATGAAAAAACAATGAAACCTATTGAATATTATTTAAAAATTCCTAAAGATTCTAACAAAAGAGATATGTTAGTAATTGATCCTATGCTTGCAACTGGTGGTTCAGCTTGTGATGCCATCCAAAGATTAAAAGAAAAAGGCTGTACTTCTTTAAAATTATTAAATATAATTGCAGCACCTGAAGGAATTAAAAGAGTTCAAGAAGAACACCCAGATGTAGATATTTATATTGCTCAATTGGATGAAAAATTAAATGATGATTGTTATATAGTGCCAGGACTTGGAGATGCTGGAGATAGGTTGTTTGGTACTAAATAAGGGGATAGTATGAGTAAAGAAGAAATGTTAGTAGTAAGAAAAAATGGACCATTAAAGGGAGAAGTTTATATTTCTGGAGCAAAAAATTCAGCTCTTCCAATTCTTGCTGCAAGTTTATTGGCAAGCGAAGAAGTTATTTTAGATGAAGTGCCAAAATTAAAAGATATAGAAGTTATGGTGGAAATTCTTAGAAGTTTAAATGCTAAGGTTGAATATATTTCAGATACAAGCCTTAGAATTGATTCTTCAAAAGTTGATAAATTTGAAACACCATTTGAATTGATGGATAAAATGAGAGCATCTTTTATAGTTATGGGTCCATTGCTTGCAAAATTTGGACACGCAGTAACAAAAGCTCCTGGTGGATGTAATATTGGAAAAAGACCAATTGATTTGCATTTGAAAGGTTTTGAAGCTTTAGGTGCTCAAACTACAATGAATCACGAAGAAATATCATCAAAAACAAAAAATGGTTTAACAGGAAATGTAATTTATCTGGATTTTCCTTCAGTAGGTGCAACAGAAAATATTATGATGGCAGCTACCATGGCAGAAGGAGAAACTGTAATTGAAAATGCAGCAAAAGAACCAGAAATTGTAGATCTTGCATCGTTTTTATCAAAAATGGGAGCAAATATAATTGGAGCAGGTACATCAAATATAATTATTAAGGGTGTAGAAAAATTAAAAGGAACAAGACATACAATTGTTCCAGATAGAATAGAAGCCGCAACTTATATGTTAGCTGCTGCAATTACTGGCGGAGATATTTTAATTAAAAATGTTTTGGGATCTCACATAAGACCAGTTATAGCAAAATTAATCGAAATTGGTGCAGAGGTAGAAGAAATTGAAGATGATGATATGATTAGAGTAAAAGCTTGTAAAAAATTAAAAGCTACAAGTATTAAAACTTTACCATATCCTGGATTTCCTACAGATGTTCAATCTCAATTTATGGCATTAATGACAGTATGCAATGGCGAATCTTCAGTTGTAGAAACTGTTTTTGAAAACAGATTTATGCACGTTGATGAGCTTAAAAAAATGGGAGCTGCAATAATTACTGAAGGAAATAGGGCAGTAATTGTTGGAGTTGATAAACTTCATGGAGCAGAAGTAAAAGCTACAGATCTAAGAGCAGGAGCTGCTCTTATCCTTGCTGGACTTGTAGCTGATGGAGAGACAAAAATATCTGATATTTATCATATTGATAGAGGATATAGTGATTTGATTGAAAAGTTTACAAAACTTGGTGCTCTTATTGAAAGAAAACAGGTAAATTAATAATGAAATTTGAAGGCATAATTAAAAGTATAATTTATAGAAATGAAGAAAATGGATACACGGTTTTATCCTTACAAACTTCTGACTCGCCTATAACTTGTACTGGAATTATGCCTTTTTTTAATGAAAATGATCAAGTTGTTGTTGAAGGCGAATTAATTTATCATGACAAATATGGAGAGCAAATAAATGTTGAAAGTGCTAAGATAAAAAAGCCTTCAGGCAAGAAAGCAATTATTTCTTATCTTTCTAGTGGAAATATTGAGTCAATTGGCAAAAAAACTGCTGAATTAATTTATGAAAAATTTGGGGACAAATCTATTGATGTTGTTTTTAATGAATCTGAAAAACTTTTATCTATACAAGGAATTGGCAAGAAAAAACTTGAAAAAATAAAAGAATCTACGATTGAGGCTAGAGATAGTAGGGAGGCTTTGTTATATCTTCAAGGTTTAAATATTTCTTTTAACTTATCAAATAAAATTTACAAAGCTTATGGAGATAATACGATTTCTATTGTGAAAACAAATCCTTATAAATTATCTGAAGACATTTCAGGAATTGGTTTTGTGATGGCTGATAATATTGCTATGAATATGCAAATGAAAAATGATTCTAAATTTAGAATTTCAGCAGCTATCTCTTATATTCTAAAAAATGATGCAGAAATGAGTGGGTCTTGTGCTTTAAAAAAAGAAGATTTGTTGAATAAAACTTTTGATTTGATTAAGGTAGATAAAAATAAAATAAATGAACAGATAAATGAGGATCTTTTAAAATCAAAAATTCAAATTATAAAAATTGGAGAAGATGAATTTGTATATGATAAAGATATTTATAAGGCAGAAAAATCATGTGCAATAAATCTTTCTAGGCTTCAAAATGAAAAATATATTTTTGATGTGAAAATAAATGAAGATTTTGATGCTTTTTCAAAAGAACAAGAAATTGCTATAAAAGAAGCTTTTAATAATATGCTTTTAGTAATTACTGGAGGTCCTGGTACTGGAAAAACTACAATAATAAAGGCTATTTGTAATATTTTAAATGAAAATAATTTAAAATTTAATCTTGCAGCACCTACAGGACGAGCTGCAAAAAGGATGCAAGAGTCTACAGAAAATGTAGCTTTTACAATTCATAGGTTAATAGGAATAAAACCAGAAAACCCAATTCCAGAATTTAATGAGGAAAATACTCTTGATTGCGATTATGTAATCGTTGATGAGGCAAGTATGATTGATATTAAATTAATGGATAAATTATTGAAAGCTCTCTCATCAAAAACCGCTTTAATTTTGGTTGGAGATCACAATCAACTTCCAAGTGTTGGAGCAGGAAATGTTTTGAAAGATATTTTGGATACGGATATAACAGCAGTAAAACTTAAAAAAATATTTAGGCAGGCCAAAGAGAGCAATATTGTTGTAAATGCTCACAAAATAAATGACGGTTTGTATCCAATTTTAAATCAAAAAAATAAGGATTTTTTCTTTATTAATTCAAATTCAAAAAATTTTCAAAATGATTTGTTGGATTTGGTAAAAAATAGACTTCCTAACTACTATAAGCTTGATCCTATCAACGACATTCAAATACTTGCGCCTAGCAAAAAATCTTTGTGGGGAATTGTTAATATAAATGATCTTTGCCAAAAAGAATTAAATAAAAATCCTAATTCAATTAAAATTAACAATAGAATTTTTAAATTAGGGGATAAGGTTATGCAAGTTAGAAATAATTATGAACTTGAAAGCTTAAATCCGGATAATTTTGATGATGGCGTTTATAATGGAGATATTGGTAGAATTATTGATATTGATAAAAATATGGAAAGTTTAAAAGTAGAATTTTATGATGGAAATATTGTTTCATATAAAAAAGAAGATATTAAAGATTTGGACTTATCTTATGCAATTACAATTCACAAATCTCAAGGTTCTGAATTTGATTGCGTATTAATTCCAATGATGCCAGCATCTTTTATGCTTTTAAACAGAAATTTATTGTATACTGCCATAACAAGAGCAAAAAAATTGGTAATTTTACTTGGAGAAAAGAAAATTTTAAAACAAATGGTTAAAAATAATAATGAATCAAAAAGACTTACAAATTTAAGTTTTTGGATAAAAGAATTATCAGAGGCGTTAAAATGATTGGAGATTTTTTGTTTTTGGATGATAATTTGTGTCTTTTTTGCAAAGATGAAGAAAAAGAAAAATTTTCTTTGTGCAAAACTTGTCTTTCAAAGCTTGATTATGTTGACAATGAATTTGAAATTTTAAATTATAAGGCTAGAGTTTTGTATTTTTATAATCCTTTTATGGCACATTTGATTGGAGATTTTAAGTTTAATAGAAATACTTCCCTTTATAAAATTTTTGGTCAAATGATTTATGATTATATTAAGGAAAAATCTATGGATGATTTTGATTATATTCTTACGACGCCCTCATCAAAATCTGTTTTAAATAATAGGGGATTTGACCACATAAAACTTATTTGTGATTATTTTATAGATGAAACTAAAATGAAATATTTAGAAAATTTTAAAAAAATAAAAAACACAAAGGCTCAACATAAACTGTCAAGAGAAGAAAGGGCAAAAAATTTAAAAAATTCTTTTGAATTTGACGGAGATTTGACTGGGAAAAAAGTTTTGATTTTTGATGATATTATTACAAGTTCTAATACAATAAAAGAAATTATAAGAACAATTGAAAAGGCAAATCCAAAAAATATAGGAATTCTTGCCCTTGCATCAAGTCATAGGGTAAAAAAATAAGGTGCATTTATAAATGCACCTTATTTCTATGCTTCTGCTTTTTCACTTTCTTTTAAAAATTCGTGTATTTTTACGGCAAGTGCCATTTCTATTCTTTTTTTGAAAACTTTACATCCGTAATCGTAAATTTTATTTATATCTCCACCTGCATTATAATTATTTGCTGCACAGCCTCCTGAGCAATACATTTGTGCCCAGCAGTCTTTGCATTTTTCTTGGCTATATAAATTATTTTTTTTGAAATTTTTAATTATTTCTGGTTTTTTAATTCCTTCAAAAACATTTCCTATTTTGAAATCATCGTTTCCAACAAATTGATGGCAAGGATATAATTCTCCTGTTGGTGTAACTGCCATATATTCTGATCCTGATCCACAACCTGAAATTCTTTTGTAAACGCAAGGCCCATTGTTTAAATCTATCATATAATGGTAAAAAATAAATTTGTCGTCTTTGTCGATTGCATCTATTAACATATCTGCAAGTTTTTCGTATTCTTCAAAAATTCTTGGAAGATGCTCTTCTTTTAGGGCGTAATCCTCTTCATTATTTCCAACAACTGGCTCAAGGGATGTTCTTTTAAATCCTAAATCTAAATATGTCTTTATATCTTCAGTAAAATCTAAATTGTTTGCTGTAAAAGTTCCTCTCATATAATATTCTTTGTCGCCACGATTTTTTACTAATTTTTGAAATTTTGGAACAATTTTATCAAATGAGCCCTTTCCATCATGAGTTTTCCTAAATTCATCGTGTTTTTCTTTTCTTCCATCAAGAGAAAGAACAACATTTTTCATATTTTTATTTAGATATTCGATTTTTTCATCATCCAAAAGCATTCCGTTTGTGGTTAAAGTGAAATTAAAATGTTTATTAAATTCTTTTTCCTTACTTCTTGCATAATCGACGGTATTTTTTACCAAATCCCAATTTAAAAGTGGTTCTCCTCCAAAAAAATCAATGTCCAAATTATAATGAGATCCTGAATTTTCTAAAAGAAAATCAATTGATTTTTTTGCAACATCATCTGTCATAATTGCTTCAGGGCCATGGTATCGTCCTTCTTTTGCAAAACAATACTCACAAGAAAGATTGCAAGTGTGACTTACATTTAAGCACATTGCCTTTAGATAAGTTTTTCTTTTGTCCAAATCAATGGTTAAATCTTTAAAATCATCATCTGAAAATAAAACTTTTTCGCTAACTAAACTTTTTACTTCTTCATAAGCTTCGTCAAATTGGTCTTGATTTATGTTATGTAAATTTTTAATTTCTTTTTCTATGTAAGATTTTTCTTTATTTTTATTTAATAGGCTTATAATATCGTAAGAAATTTTATCAACTAGATGAACTGATCCGGAATAAACATCCAAAACAATATTATAACCCTTTGCTTTATATTGGTGTATCATTTTTTCTCCTTAATTTATAGTAAAATACTTGGGATTTAATCCAATAAAAAAATAAGGGACTTGCCCTTATTTATTTTTTGTGTTAACACATTCTTGGTTAGCAACTCCACAAGAAGTTTTGCAAGCTGATTGGCAAGATGTTTGACATTCGCCACAGCCACCGTCTTTTTTGCTTTTGTGAAGATTTCTTGTATTTAAAGTAATAATTCTTTTCATATATGTATCTCCTTTTTCCTATAGATTCATAATAACAAAATGGATAATTTTTGTCAATTGATAATAGGAATGTGAGAATTTTCCAAAGATAAATCAATTCCCATAGTTTGAAGATATTTAATCTGGTCAATAATTTTTTTATTAATAATTTCTCCAGGAATAAGAAGGGGAATTCCTGGTGGATAAGCATAAATATATGAGGCAAAAATTTTGCCTTGAGATTTATCTAAATCAATCAAAGAAATATCTTTGCAAAAAGCTTCTTTAATAGATAATTTTTTTTCACATTCAATAAATTCAAATGAAAAATTTGATTTTTTATATTTTAAATTCTTGTCAATTTTAACTAGGGCATTTTTTAATCTCAAAAATCCATCTTTCCTATCAAAAATACTTGCAATCAAAATCACATAAGTTGGGCTTGCCATCTCAATTTCAATTTTTTCTTTATATAATAAATCAGAAAGCTCATTTCCGTTAATATTTGTATTTTTGCAAGAAATAATAATTTTTGAAATATCTTTAGACTTAGAATTGATAAATTTTAAATTTTTCAAATCAGTTTTATACAAATTAGCTAAATTTTCCAATAATTTATCCCACAGACCATAAAAATTTGAAAAATTAGAAATCATATCATCAATTGAGCCACTTACTAGATAAGATGGGGAAGATGTTTGAAATATTGCCATATTTCGTCTTAAATTTTTAATATCAATATTTTTATTTTTTATAATAATGCCACTAGCTGGAGTTAAAGCTGATAAATTTTTGTGAAAAGATGTAATAGCTAGGTCGTAGGAAAAATTATTTTCATAATCGGATAAGATTGTATGAGAACCATGCGCCATATCAACAAGCAATAAAATATTTTTATCCTTTATTATTTCTTTAATCTTTTTTAGATCAATCATAAAACCCTCATAAGAAGGAGAAGTAAGAAAAATCATAGAATAAGAATTTTTTTCGATTTTTTTATTCAAATCTTCGTAATCAATGTCATAAGCCATATCATTTTCGTCAATTTTTACCTTTAAAAAATCTGCATTTAAATCAAAAAGCTCAATTGCATTAAAAATAGATTTGTGGGAATTTCTTTGGACTAGAATATTTTTATTTTTTTGGGTTAAAGCTCTTAATGATGCAAGAATTCCACAGGTTGAACCGTTAGTTGAAATTATAAAATCATTAGCTTTATAGATATGAGCAAGTTCATTTTCCATTTTTTTGAAAAGCCCTTGGGGATTATTCAAATTATCAAAATTTCTAATTTCCGTTATATCTCTTTCGTAAGAAATTTTTTTATTTAACAAATTTTTATTTCTTTTGTGTCCAGGCATAGCAAATGGATAATAATCTTCTTTTAAATAATCATCTAATTTTTCATTTAACATTTTTAATCCTTTCTTTTATCCAATATTATACTTAAAAAAATTTAAAAATAAATTTTTGAAATTAGACATTTTATTTACATAATCTGTGATATAATGTATAATTGTATTGGTAAATTTACATTAATTTAACATAAAATATATAAAAAATTCACAATTAGAAAAGAGAGGATTAAATGAATAAAAATAAAAAATTAAAAATTACTTCGTTTGTAATTTCTTTGATTGTAATGCTTTTTATTCAAAGCTTTATTGAAGATTTTTCTTTTAAAGTTTATACAAACGAAAAAATTGAAATTAGTCAATTGGAACCTAGCAGCCAATATTCGAATAATTTTAAAATTAATTCGATTTATCAAGGAGATAAACTTTTAGACTTAAACAAGGTTGATATTAAAGGATGGACAAAGGCAAATACAAAAACGGGCTATCCAATTCAAACAAATGGTTATAGCAAGGATAATAAATTAAGTATTAAACCTAGTCCAAGATTGATGTTTAATAAATTAACAGTAAATTTTGAAACAAGTCCAAAATATTCTACAGCTGTGATGACTTATTTAAAAGACCATACAATGACAATGTATGCTAGCTCATCTGATAACAGGTCATACGTAGATATTAATTACACAGACTTTTTATCAATTCTTACACAAACATTAATTTTTATAGGCTCAATAGTTCTATTTTCATTTTTTATTTATAATTTAATAAGAAGAATAGAAAAGGCAGAAAATAAGAAAAAAGAAATCTTATACATAGGTAAAGATTATATTTTGAATTTTTTAGTTTTTGGTGTATCTGTTTATGGTTTGAGTAAACTAAGAGATCATGTAAATAATGAAATTTATTTTACTTTCTTCCGTGCACCATTTACTTACAATGATTTGGTAGAATTTATATCAATTGTATTTTTAGCATCTCTTGGAATGAAAAGTATTTACAAGAGAAAACAAAACATAAAAGCACTTGATATGACAAATTGGATTTTATTTATCCTAAATCCATTCATGTCATTTTATATATTGGAATCAGCTTACAATCCAAATTTTGCTTCCATGGAAGTAATTTATATATTAATAAATGCTTTAATTTTATTCTTAATCCAAGTTTTAATATATATTGTAATTAGGAAAAAAAGACTTTCAATGATTTTCATTTTAGTTTTATCAATTGCTTTTGGTATAGCTAATGATGCTTTGTATATATTGAGAGATTCCCCTCTTATACCAGCATTTTTGGGATCACTTGGAGTTGCAGCTGATGTTGCAAAAGATACAGTTATTCAATTAAATGGACATTCATTAATGGCATTTTCGCTTGCAAGCTTGTGGCTTTTAGTAATTTCTTCTATAAATGAAGGGAAAATTACAATTTCCAAAAAGTCTTATGCAAAACAACTTGTTGGTTATTGTGCGATGTTTGGATTGATTACTGTAGTTAGCGTAAATTATTTTATAAAGCAAAATGGAGTTGGAGTAAACTTGTGGAGACCATCAAGAACTTATTATGTAGAAGGTTCCCCATATAGTTTTTATAGAATTTTTGCAAACCAAATTCTTACAGCACCAAGAGGCTATGATGAAAAAGAAGTAGAAAATACATTAGAAGAATATTACAACAAGGATATTGGAACAAAAGATAATAAGAAACCAAATATTGTAATGATTCAATCTGAAGCTCTTGCTGATTATTATGGAAAAGGAAATTTAAAATTAAGTGAAAATCCAATAGCTTTCCAAAGATCTTTAGAAGAAAATGCAATTCAAGGAAATGCTTATGTTTCAGTCCTTGGTGGAGGAACAGTAAATTCAGAATACGAAACTTTAACTTCAGTTCCTTTGACATTTTTCCCACTAGGAGCGTATCCATTCCAACAATATGTAAAAGAAGGTCACACATCAGTAGCAAGAATTTTGGAAAACCAAGGTTATGAAACATTTATAACTCATCCAAATAAACCAACAAATTATTCAAGACAAGAAGCATGGCCAAATTTAGGATTTAAAAATATTGCATTTTTACCAGATTATGACCAAAACCCAAATAATTTTGAATCAACTAATGGATTTTTAAAAGATTCAGTGGCTTACGATAAAATAAAAGAGCAATTTGAAAATAAATCTGATGACAAACCACTTTTTGCATATCTTGTATCAATGCAAAATCACGGTGGATATACATCAAATATTCCTGGAGGCATCAAAGTTTTAAATGAAAATAATGGAGATGATCAAGGGGCAAGCCATTATGTAAACTTGCTTAAAAAATCTGATGAGGATTTAAAAAATCTAATCGAATACTTCAAATCTTATAAGGAACCAACAATACTTTGTATATTTGGTGATCATCAACCACAAAACTACGATGTATTTATGAAGTTAATAAACTCAAATGACAACTATACAAACAAGGATGTTTTCCATACGCCTCTTACTATTTGGGCAAATTATGATATTGAAGAGGATAAGGATGTAAATATATCAGTAAATTACTTAATGCCATATTTATTAGAAAAAGCTGGTGGAATTAAATTATCAGCATATCAAAAATATATGTTAGATATGCACAAGGATTATCCAATTATTTCAACTAAACAAATATATAATAATGAAGGTCAAGAAGTAAGCAAAGATGAAGAATTTATAAAGAGAAATAATAAATTAAATTCCTTAATTTATTATGAAATGAAGCAAGATACAAAATCAAATAAATATTTTAATGAAGCTTCAAAATAAAATTTTCCGAAACCAAGTAAATCTTGGTTTCGGTTTTTTCATGTTTAATTAATATGATATAATAGCTACATAAGAATTTAAAAAGGAGAATCAATGCAAAGTCTAATAGATTTTATTAGATCAAATTTTTCAAATGAAATAGCCCTAATAATTATTAGCATGCTGCCTTTAATAGAGTTAAAAGGTTCAATTCCTATTGGTCTTGCAATGGGATTTAAACCAGTTAAAGCTTATTTGTATTCAATTATTGGTTCAACTATTCCAGCAATTTTTATACTATTATGGATTATGCCAATTTTTGCATACATGAAAAATAATGCTAAACTTAAAAAAATTGCAGCTTGGGCTTTGAAAAAGGCTGAGAAAAAAGAAGAAAAAATAAAAAAATATGAATATTTAGGTTTGTTTTTATTTGTAGCAATTCCTTTGCCGGGAACAGGAGTTTGGATGGGATCTTTGATTGCATCAATTCTTGGCTTAAATAAAAAAAGATCTTTGTTGATGATAGCAGTTGGAAATGTAATTGCAGGAATTATTATTTATACTTTTTCTAATTTTTTCTTTTAAGGAGTTATATGAATATAAAAAAAAGAATTATAAAAGCAATACTGATTATCTTAATGGGATTAACAGTTTTATTTGCAATTCAACTTGTAAGAGGATTTATAGGATCACAAATAATAAAAGATGAAAATGATTTTACAGGAAGTGATCTTGGAGAAGGTAACGAGATTGAGCAAAAAAATAAAGATGAATTGCTATTTGTTTTTGCAGGTGTAGATGCAACTGGGGAAAAATTTGGTACAAGAACTGATACACTTATGCTTGTTTTGATGAACAAAGAAAACAAAACCATAGATATAATTTCTATTCCTAGAGATACAAGAGTTAATGTAGATGGGAATATGGATAAAATAAATGCTGCCCATTCTTATGGTGGTATGGACGATACAATAAAAACTATAAGAAATTTCTTGTCAATCGATTTAGATTATTATGCAGAAGTTAGTTTTCAGGCAGTAGAAGATGGAGTAGATGCACTTGGTGGAGTGGATATAAATGTTCCAGACCAAATTGCAACAGCTCAAAATATTGAACCTGGTCTTCATCATTTTAATGGAAAACAAGCTCTTGATTATTGTAGATTTAGAAAAGGATATGCAAATGCAGATTTGGGAAGAATTTCTTGCCAACAAGATTTTGTTGTACAATTTATAAAAAATATGACAAAGCTAAAAAATATAATAAAAATTCCTGGTGTAATTTCAAAAGTAAGTTTAAACATGGATTCAAATATAAGTATGTCAACTATTTTATCTTTTGCCTGGGCATTTAAAAATATTGATGATGCTCAAATAAATACACAAACAATTCCAGGATACCCAGATATGATTGATGGAATATCTTATTATATTCCCGACAATGAAGCGACAATAGATATAAGAAATAAAATATTATATAATTATTTATTAGAAGAATAAAGGAGAAATTATGGACATCAAATCAACAATAAGAGTAATTGAAGACTACCCAAAAGAAGGAATATCATTTAAAGATATAACAACACTTTTAAAAAACAAAGAGGCTTACAAAGAAACAATTGACCTTATGGCAGAAAAATTAAAAGATTTAGATTTTGATTATATTATTGGAATAGAATCTAGAGGATTTATTTTTGGAGCAGCACTTGCTGACAGATTGAATGTAGGATTTATTCCAGTTAGAAAACCAGGAAAATTGCCAGGAGAAATAAAATCTTTATCTTATGATTTGGAATACGGACAAAGCACAATAGAAATTCACGAAGACGCTTTAAAAAAAGGGGATAAGGTTGTAATAGTTGATGATTTAATAGCAACGGGTGGCTCTGCAAAAGCCTGTACAAAATTAGTAGAATCACTTGGTGGCGAGATAGTTTGCTTAGAATTTTTAATAGAACTTACAAGCCTTAAAGCAAGAGAGGAATTAAAAGATTATAAAGTGATTTCATTAATCGAATACGATCATTAAAATTAAACCTTCATTAATTTGAAGGTTTTTTATTTTGGTAAATTTAAATATATTTATAACTTTTAAGTTTTCAATAAATTTTCATAATGTTTGCCTAAAATTTTAAAGGGTATAGTATGTGTAAGGGAAAATAATTATTAGGAGGAAAAAATGGATCAATATAAAATGGTTGAAAATAAATTAAAGGAATTGGAAATAGATTTTAAAATAGTTGATCATCCGCCTGCATTTACAACTGAAGAAGCTGACAAATATATAGAAGGGCATGATGGTGTTCGTACTAAATCTATGTTTTTAACTGATAGAAAAAAGAAAAATTTTTATTTGGTTATATTGGATGATTATAAAAGATTAGATATGGATCGTTTTAAAGATATAGTTGGAGAGAAAAAAGTAAAAATGGCATCTGAAAATTCTTTGATGGAAAAAATGAAACTTCCAGCAGGAACAGTTTCTCCTTTTGGATTATTAAATAATGAAGACCATGATATTAAATTTTTTATGGATAAAGAAATTGTAGATGAAGAAATAATGACTTTTCATCCAAATATAAACGAAAAAACTTTATTTTTAAAAACAAAAGATTTGTTCAAATACTTGGATAATATAGGATATGAAGTAAATATTATAGAATTATAACTTTAAGGCATCTAAATTTAGATGCTTTTTATTTCTTTATTTATAAAATTTTGATTTTTTTGTGGAATTTTTGTAATATAAAATAGGTTTTAACAAAGCTAAGTCTTAAAAAAAGGAAGAAAAAATGAAAAAGAAAGAAAAAAAATTTAAGAAATTAAAATATATTTTGATAATTGTTTTTATAGGTTTTATTATAAGTTTATGGACAAATAAATTTTTAAAAACTGACTTTGATAATTTGCCAAAATTAGATAGACAAGTTATAGAAGAATACGATAAATTTCAAAAAAGTGATAAAAAATTATGGCAAGATTATAAGCTAGAAGATAAGGATATATTAGTAATCAATAAAAATATTCTGGGGAATTTTTATTTGCTTACTAAGGATAAAAATATAAAGTCGATTTTTGCTAAAAAAATAAAGACCAAAGAAGATAAAATAAATATTTATAGGATTTCTAAATTATATCCAAAAAGATTTGAGTATTTAATTGGAAATTTTAATACAAAAGATAAGAATTATAAAATTTTAGGAAAGGATAATATTTTTTATGTAAAATATGACAAAGATTCAATAAATAAAAAATTTTCATCTTTACATTTTTTGCCTTTTCTAAGCCATGAGGCCTTGCATTATTATATGCAAAAAGATTGGGATAATATAACTTTTAGGGGATATTCTTACAATGATAAGGAATTGGATTTGTTGGATAGGGAGTATAAAGTTTTAGGAAAAATTAAAAAAGCTCTTGATGAAAATGCTGATGTAAATATTTTAAAAAATTTGGGTAAAGAATATTTAAAGGTAATGGATGAACGATTTGAAAAAACTGATCCTGAAAAAATTCAAGCTGAAATTTTTGAAGAAACAATGGAAGGAGCTGCAAATTATGTATCGATAAAAGCAGCAAAAATTGTTGGATATGATTATGGGATTTTGTATTTTGATAATACAAAAAATGTAAAATTTGATGAAATAGTTCCAACAATAAAAAAAGGACAAATCAATCAAAGTATAATCGGAGAAAAAATAGTTTATGAATCAGGAGCACTTTTGTGCCAGTATTTGGATAAGATTGAAGTTAAAAATTGGCAAGAAAAATTAAATAATAAGGGCAAAAAAGATATAAGCTTATATAGCATTATAAAAGAAAATTTAAATTAAGGAGTTTTTATGAAAGATACAAAAAAAATTTCTATACAAGAAACTTATGGCGATAGATTTCAACATTGTTGGGGTTGTGGACCAAAAAATGATAAGGGATTGCATTTAAAATCTTTCCCAAGTGATGATAAAAAAACTGTAAGGGCAAAAATTATTCCAAATGAAATGTATACGGGTGGAGTGCCTCAAAATCTTTTTGGTGGAATGATTGCAATGATTTTTGATTGTCATGGCACAGCTTCAGCAGCATATTTTGCTCATATCAACAATGGATTGGAATTTGATGAAAATACATTAATAGGAAGATTTATAACAGCAAGACTTGAAGTTGATTTTAAAAAACCAACTCCTATGAATGAAGAGATTGAAGTAATAGCAAAGCTTGAAGAAATTGGCGAAAGAAAAGCAATTATTAATATGGAATTGTTAGCAAAAGGAGAAATCCGAGCAAAAGCAAAAATGGTTGCAGTTAAAGTAAAAGATAATATGTAAAATTAATCCAGCTATAAATTTTTTAAATTAAAAATATATAGCTGGAATTTTTTTTGAAAATAATGTTAGCTAGTTGACAATTAAAATTCTCAAAGTATAATTTTTCCGTCAAGGAGGAAATTTTGCAAGAAGGAATTTTAAAAAAAATAAAAGATTTGGATATTTGTATGATTAGAAAAATGTCGGAACTAAAAAACTGCTCAGGACATGACCATTCTAATGCAGCAAATCCAACTCAAGTAAAAATTTTTTCGTATTTGATAGAAAATAAAGATAGGGATGTTTTTCAAAGAGATTTAGAAGAAGTTCTCAATCTAAGACGAGCGACAATATCAAATATTTTGAAAAAAATGGAAGCAAATGAATATATTGTAAGAGAAACTGATAAAAAGGATTTGAGATCTAAAAAAATTATTCTTACAGATTTGGCTATCAAAAGGTATCAAAAGGGTTTAAATCACTTGAGAGATATTGAAAGGATAGCGACGAAAAATATAGATAAGAAAGATTTAGAAATATTTAGTGATGTTATTGATAAGATGATTATTAATATTGAAAATTATAATGGAGATATGAATAATGATAAAATTATTTAAAAATTTGAAAAAAATAGATGTGATTTATGGTTTAATAGCCATAATTTTTATTGTCTTTCAAGTTTATTTAGATTTGAAAATGCCTGATTATATGTCAAAAATCACGGTGTTGGTTCAATCTGAAGTAAGTGAGCTTGATGAAGTTTTAAAATATGGTGGCTACATGATGGCTTGTGCCTTTGGTTCAATGATTAGTGCAGTTATTACTGGTTATTTGATTTCTACAGTTTCTGCCAGATTTTCTAAAAATGTTGGAAGAAAATTATTTGATAAGGTTACAAGTTTTTCAAGTGAGGAAATAAATGAATTTTCTACTCCAAGCCTTATTACAAGAAATACAAATGATATAACACAGGTACAAATGTTTTTGGCTATGGGCTTACAAATGTTAATAAAATCGCCAATAACCGCAATTTGGGCTATAAATAAAATTCTTGATAAAAGCTGGCAATGGTCAGCTGCTACAAGCGTAGCTGTAGTATTTTTGTTGGTTGTTGTAGGAATAATAATGGCGATTGTAGTTCCAAAATTTAAATTAGTTCAAAATTTAATTGATAAATTAAATAGGGTTACAAGAGAAAATTTAATTGGAATTAGAGTTATTAGAGCCTTTAATGCTGAAAAATATCAAGAAGAAAAATTTGAAGATGTAAATACAGATTTGACAAATTTACAAACTTTTAACCAAAAAATGTTTGCTTTAATGATGCCAATTATGTTTTTTGTAATGAATTTTTTGGCTTTGGCAATTTATTTTATTGGCTCAAGATTAATTGATGGGGCAATGATTGCAGAAAAAATTGAATTATTTGGAAATATGGTTGTATTTTCATCTTATGCTATGCAAGTTATTATGTCATTTTTAATGTTAGCCTTTATTTTTATGATGCTACCAAGAGCAAATGTATCAGCAGATCGTATTAATGAAGTTTTAAATACAAAAATTAAAATAGAAGATGGAAATGGAGCAGTAGAAGATAATGGTATAAAAGGAAAAGTAGAATTTCAAAATGTATACTTCTCATATCCTGATGCAGAAGAAGCAGTTTTAGAAAATATTTCTTTTACAGCAAACAGGGGAGAAACTGTTGCCTTTATCGGATCAACTGGTTCAGGAAAATCTACTTTGATTAATTTGATTCCAAGATTTTACGATGTAAGTGGCGGAAAAATTTTAATAGATGGGATTGATGTTAGAGATTATCCATTAAAAGATTTATATAATAAGTTAGGCTACGTTTCACAAAAAGCATTTTTGTTTAATGAAAGCATAGAAAATAATATAGATTTTGGAGAAGGACTAAAAGAAATTAGTGATAAAGATATAGAAAAAGCTTTGGATATTGCTCAAGCAAGTGAGTTTGTAAATAAAATGGACGATGGCAAAAAATCTATGATAGCCCAAAGTGGTACAAATATTTCTGGAGGACAAAAACAAAGATTATCTATTGCTAGAGCCATAGCAAAAGATCCTGAAATATTTATTTTTGATGATTCATTTTCAGCGCTTGACTACAAAACAGATGCGATTTTGAGAAATGAATTAAAAAAATCTACAGAAAATTCTACCAAATTAATAGTTGCTCAAAGAATTGGAACTATTATGAATGCGGACGAAATAATAGTTTTAGATCAAGGAAAAATAGTTGGAAAAGGACGCCACAAAGAATTATTAAAAAACTGTGATGTTTATAGAGAAATTGCTCTATCCCAACTAAGTGAGGAGGAATTATATAATGGCTAGACATGGAAATGTAAGAGGGAAAATTGAAAAACCAAAAGATTTAAAGTCATCAATAAAAAGATTAACAAAAGAATTAAAAGAATTTAAATTTTTAATAGGACTTAGCATTGTGCTTGCTATCGTTGGTTCAATTTTAACAATAATTACTCCAAATAAATTATCAGATATGGTTGATGAAATTTCTCTTGGAATTAGACCAAGAGTAGAAAATATTGAACCAATAGCTAAAAATATTCAAAAAGGAATGAAAAATAGAGGTCTTGTCCCAATAACAATAGATGGAGTTGAAATTAGCGTAGAAGATCAAATGGAATTTGCAAAAATAATGCAAAAAAGCCAAGGAAAAAATATGGATATGAAAAATTTATCCAAAGAAGATCAGCTAAAAGAGTTAAGAAAATTGGAATCATTCCCAAAATCAATAAAAAAAGTAATTGAACCAAAAATGGATTTGGAAAAAATAAAAAATATTGCAATTGTAGTAGCACTTTTATATTTTATAAGTTCATTTTTTACATTTATCCAGTCCATTTCAATGACAGAAGTTGCAAATAGATTTGCAAAAAAACTAAGAAATTCAATTTCTGAAAAAATTAATAGACTGCCATTGACATTTTTTGATAAAAATTCTGTTGGAGATATTTTATCAAGAGTTACAAATGATATTGATACAATTGCCCAATCAATGAACCAATCGTTGGCAAGTCTTTTCTCATCAATCGTTCAATTTTTAGGAACAATTATAATGATGTTTTACACAAATTGGCAAATGGCAGTAACTGCTATTGTTTCAAGCACATTTGGTTTTATATTTATGTTTTTGATAATTGGTAAAAGTCAAAAATATTTTTCAATGCGACAAAAATCACTTGGAAAATTGAATGGACACATTGAAGAAGTTTATTCGGGCTTAAATATTGTAAAATCATACAATGCCAAAAATTATGTTCTAGATAAATTTGATAAGGCTAATTATGATGTTTATAAAGCAAGTCAGATGAGTCAATTTTTGTCAGGATTAATGATGCCTTTAATGATTTTTATTGGAAATTTGGGCTACGTTGCAATTTGTATTGTAGGAGCTGTTTTGACAATTAAAGGGAAAATTACTTTTGGAGTAATTGTTGCTTTTATGTCTTATGTCAGATTATTTACATCTCCACTTTCACAAATCGGACAAGCTATGACATCAATTCAATCAACAGCAGCAAGTAGTGAGAGAGTTTTTGAATTTCTTGATGAAAAAGAAATGGAAGATGAAAAAGAAAAAAAAGAATATTTAGATCCACAAAAAGCCTTCGGAAATATTGAATTTAAAAAGGTAGAATTTACTTATGATGGAAATAAAAAACCAACTATTACAAATTTTTCAGCTGATATTAAAAAAGGACAAAAAGTTGCAATAGTTGGGCCAACAGGAGCTGGTAAAACAACTATGGTAAATCTTTTAATGAAATTTTATCAAATAAATAAGGGAGATATTATTATTGATGGAAAATCAATAAATGATTTAAAAAGAGAAAATATCCACGATTTATTTACCATGGTTTTGCAAGATACTTGGTTATTTAAAGGAACAATTAGAGAAAATATTTTATTTAATAGAAAAGATATTTCAGAAAAAAGATTAAATCATGTAATAAAATCTGTAAGCTTAGATCATTTTATAAAAACTTTACCAAAAGGACTAGATTCAAAAATTGATGATGACGATTCAGTTTCACAAGGACAAAGACAACTTCTTACGATAGCTAGAGCTATGATTGATGACAAACCATTTTTGATTTTAGATGAAGCAACATCAAACGTAGATACAAGAAGTGAAGAGTTAGTTCAAGAAGCTATGGATAAATTAGCACAAGGAAGAACTTCATTTATAATTGCCCACAGATTATCAACAATCAAAAATGCAGATTTGATTTTGGTAATGGATGAGGGAAATATAATTGAACAAGGAAATCATGAACAATTAATGAAAAAAAATGGGTTCTATGCTGATCTTTACAATTCACAATTTAGTTTATAAAAGGATAATCAAATGAAAAAAATTATTAACACAGCAATGTTTTATATGATTTATGGCTTAACAGCAGGAGCTTTTTATAGAGAATATACAAAATTTAAGGGATTTACAGGACTAACAAGTCTTTCAAAAGTCCATCCTCACGTTTTAGTTTTGGGAATGTTAGTATTTTTGATAATAGGAGCTTACGCTTACAACAAAGAAGATTTAATAAAAACAAAAAGTTTTTCAAGATTTTATAAAGTTTATAACATTGCTCTAGTAGGAACAAGTCTTACAATGTTTGTAAGAGGCTTAACACAAGTTAACGCAAGCCAATTGACAAAAGCAATGGACATGTCAATTTCAGGAATTGCAGGAGTATTTCATATATTGATGGCAGTAGCATTTTACTTTTTCTTTAAGTCTTTAAAATCTATTGCAAAATAAAAATTACAAATGAAAATTAAAAGGGACTGTAGGTAAATTATGATTATTAATAATTTTTCTATAGTCTTTTTTTTATGTAATTATTTAAAAAATAAAATAAATTGAAAGCTTTTAAAAATTTTTAGAATTTTTAAAGCTTACTGAAATTTTTAAGAGAAAAAAATTAATTCTTATTTATATTAAAAATTTAACTTAGCTATTAAAATAAAAATATTTTTAGCCATTTATTTTAATGGGTTATGATTTAATTATTTTACTTTATCTAGATAACAAAATAAAATAATTAAAATCAAAATTGACAATAAGCTCTTGATATTGTAAAATAATTATACGATAAAATTTAACATATAATTTTATCAAGGAATTATAATAAAATATAATTTACTATGAAAGGAATTAATATGAAAAAAGAAAAATCAATTAGGCTACCTAGTTTTTTTGAAGCGATTTTGCCGATTATAACTATGGTGTCTTTGATGATTTATGTATTTGCTTTTGCAAAAGAAAAAGTTGATGGAAAATTTGAATCTATTTATGATGGGGCACACATGCCTTTGATTTGTGGAATAATTGTTGCTTGTTTGGTTGGGATGATTTGCGGTCATTCTTTTAAAGAGATGATTAATGGAATGATTAATAGGATTAGCACAACTCTTGATGCAATTTTAATTTTACTTACTGTTGGTCTTTTGGTTTCTTCTTTTATGATTAGTGGAACAATTCCAGCTCTTATTTATTATGGGATTGATTTATTAAATCCAAAATTATTTTTACCAATTGGTTGCATCATAACAGCAATTGTAAGTCTTGCTTGTGGATCTTCTTGGACTGCGACAGCAACAATTGGAATTGCATTTATGACAATAGGAAAGGGAATGGGAATTAATCCATCGATTAGTGCTGGTATGGTAATTTCTGGTGCTTATATTGGAGATAAATTTTCTCCTTTATCAGATACTACAAATCTTGCAGCTGGTGTTTCAAAAACTGGTTTGTTTGATCACGTTACTGCAATGATTTCTACAACTGGTCCAGTTTTTATAATTTCTTTGATTTTATATACAATTTTGGGACTTAGGGCAAATGTTGTTAATTATGATCCAACAATTGCAGAAGGCATAAAAACTTCTCTTGCAAATAATTTTAATTTAAATCCATTGGTCTTACTTCCGATTGCAATTATAATTTTAGTTTGTGTATTAAGAATTGAAGGCTTGGCTGGTGTAATGATTTCTGTTGTAGTTGGAATTATTTTTTCTTTAATTTTTCAAGAACCAAGATCTCTTGCTAAAATTTTTTCAATTTTACACTATGGTCCAGATATTGAAACAGGAAATGCTTTTGTTGATCAAGCATTGGCAAAGGGAGGAATGGATAATCAAATGTGGACTATAAATTTAATTTTATTAGCTGTATCTTTTGGAGGAGCTTTAGAAAAATCTGGAGTTGTTGAAAAATTATTTGCTCACTTAAAAGAAAAAATTAATTCAGTTGGTGGACTTGTTTTTACAACAATGGTAACTTCAATTTTTTGCGATGCAACCATGTGTGATCAATTTTTAGGAATTGGAGTTCCAGCTCCACTTTATGAAGATAAATATGATGATATGGGTCTTTCAAGAAATTTTTTATCAAGAACATTAGAAGATGCAGGCACTTTGTGGGCAGTTATGTTTCCGTGGACAGCTTGTGGAGCTTATCAAATGAAAACTTTGGGAGTAAATCCTCTTTATTATTTCCCATTTGCATTTGTAAATTTATTAAATCCAATATATGCTCTATTAACAGCGTATTTTAAAAGAAATATATTTTGGGCAGATGGTTCATACACAAATATTTTTGGAAAAACAAAAATGAAAAAGAAAGCACACGCACCAAAAGAAGTAGAAATTTATGCAACAAATCAATTAGATAATTTAAGAAAAGAAGGAAAAGCTCCAAAAATTTCACTTTAAATCCTCCATTTAAAATAAGCTTTTCTTTTAAAAAAAATAATGCTATACAAAAAGTATAGCATTATTTTTTATTCTTCAATTTCTTTAGTACCTTTTGGAACTCTATCAAAAATTCCTGTAACCATAAGAGCTATTGCGCCATCGCCTGTTACGTTACAAGCTGTTCCGAATGAATCTTGAAGGGCAAATATTGAAAGCATAAGAGCTGTTCCTGTATCATTAAATCCTAAGACAGAAATAATTAATCCTAAACTTGCAACTACTGTTCCTCCAGGAACTCCTGGAGCGGCTATTGCAAAAATTCCAAGCAATGCAATAAATACAATCATATTTGCGTTTGATGGAACTTGTCCTGTTAAAATTTTTGAAACTGTCATAACAAAAAATACTTCTGTTAAAACTGAACCGCAAAGATGTGTGTTGGCACAAAGTGGGATTACAAAATCTCTTATTTTTGGATCTAATGTTTTTGATTTTCTAGCACATTTTAAGGCAACTGAAAGGGTTGCTGCTGATGACATTGTTCCTAAGGCTGTAAGGTAAGCTGGTAAATAATGACCAAAAACTTCTTTTGGATTTGTTTTTGAGAAAAGTCCTCCCAAAGAATATAAAAGTGTCATCCAAATAAAATGTCCAACTATTACTATTAAAATTATTTTCAAAAATACAGGCAATTCTTGTAAAACTACTCCTTCATAAGCTAAAACTGCAAAAGTTGAAGCTATATAAAAAGGTAGCATATTAATTACGACAACGTCTACGATTTTTAAAACAATATTATTAAGTTCTAATAATAAATTTTCCCAAGTTTTAGATTTTGTAAGAATAACTGCTATACCAAAAATTATTGATGTTACAAGAGCTGTCATAACTGGCATTATTGGATCTATTGATAGTTTAAAAATAGATTCTGGAATTTCTTTTGCACCTGCCACATTTGATGCAATATTTAAATGAGGAATAATAGCTTTTCCAGCCAAAAAACTAAATGTTCCTGCACCAATTGATGAAAGGTAGCAAATCAATAAAGTTACAGTTAGAATTTTTCCTGCATTTTCTTTTAGTGAAACAATAGCAGGTGTAACAAAACCAAGGATAATCAAAGGAACAATATATCCAATCAAATCTCCAAGAATTGTTTTTATCGAACTAACTACCAAAATTGCAGATTCATTTGAAATTTGTCCAATAATAATTCCTACAATAATTCCCATCACTAGCTTAAAAACTAATGAATTGAAAAAGCTTTTCTTTTTCATTTTTCATACCTCTTTCATTTATTTTAATAATATTCTACATTAATTCAACAAAATTACAATACCATAATAGTCTTTTATTGTAATAAATTATATTAATCATAAAGTTTCGCTTGGCTTAAATACATTTTTTTATAAAGTCCATCATCTTTCATTAGCTTTTTATGATTTCCATTTTCTGTAATTTTTTTATTATCACAAACGATAATCCTATCAGCATATTTTGTTGATGAAAGCCTGTGAGAAATAAAAAGTGAAGTTTGTCCTTTTGAAATATCTAGCATTTTTTCAAAAATTTCTTGTTCACTTCTTGGATCAAGAGCGCTTGTTGGCTCATCCATTATAAAAAATTTTCCTTCGTGTACCATAGACCTTGCTAGGGCAAGTTTTTGTCCGATTCCACCAGAAGGTTCGACAGAATTTTTTGAAAAAAGGAAAGTCAAAAAAGTATCTTCTCTATCTACAAGTTTGTCTATCCAAGATTTCAAATTCAAAAGATAAAATGATTCATCCATTTTTTCTCTTTGATAATTTGTAATTTCATCAAATAAATTCGCTGAAATATTTTCAGAGATTCTAAAAGGAAATAATCTAAAATCCTGAAAGGTTGGGGAGAGGATTTTGTAATATGTTTTTGTATCAATATCATTTATATTAATCCCATTCAAATAAACATTTCCTTTTGTAGGCTTATAAAATTTGCACAAAAGTTTTACAATTGTAGATTTTCCAGCGCCATTTTTCCCAACAAGAGCTACGGTTTCTCCATTTTTAATTTCAAAAGAGCAATTTTCCAAAATATTTTCCTTTGATTTTGGATATTTAAAGCTAACATTATCAAATTTAATAGTGATTTTTTCTGTGTTTATATTTTTGATTTTTCCCTCATCAAAATTTTCTTCTTTTTGATTTAAAAAATCAAATAAGCTTTGAAGCTGAGCATTAAAGGCAATTACTTGGGCATAATTTTTTTGAATTTCCTTGCTTGCATTTATTAAACTTATTAATGAGTTAAAATATAAAGTAAAATCAGCAAGGCTTATGGCTTTTTCTATAAGCTTAACTACAAGAAAAAACAAAGATCCAAGTATAGAAAAATTAGAAAATACATTCATTAGACCAACATAAATTCCATTTTTTGTATAGTATGCGCTGGAATTTTTGACCATTTTTTGATGAAAAATTTCAGATTTTTTTAAAATAAAATCTTCTCCATTATAAATTTTTATATCTTTAAAATACCTGTGATCTTGAGAAAAATTTATAAAAAATCTGTAAGCTCTTAGAACAGGTATATCATTTTTTTGATAATCTAATTCATTTTTCTTTATTAATTCTACAATTTTTTTATTTAAAAGTATTAATATAAGTACTACAAGTACAACAAAAACCGTTAATTTCATTAGAATTATTAAAGAAAAGATTCCAGTTATAGCAAGGTTTAAAGATATTGTAAAGGTGTCAACTACCTTATAAATTTCAAAAATTGCATGATGAGATTTTTCCATTTCATCTTGAATTTTTTTACTATCAGATTTTTCTATTGGTAACTTAATTGCTTTTTCACTTAACTTAAAAGTATAAATATCAATAAATGACTCAAAAGCTTCAGTAATTAAATTTGCATTTAACCTGTTAACTAATCCCCTTATTAAATCAAAAATTAAAACTAAAAAAGCGATTATAAAAATAATTTTTAATCTTTTTTGTCCGTATATTTCATCAATTATTAATTTTGGTGCAATAATAGAAAAAAGAGGAAGTATTCCCATAATAAGGGAAAATACTACAAATTTTTTGATGAAATTTTTGTGTATTTCATTTATTCTTTTTAATAATTTTAAAATATTTTTCATACTTTCTCCTTATAATTTTTTGCTTGAAGATTGTATAAATCCTTGTAATCAGAATCATTTTTCATAAGATCTTCGTGACTTCCTGTAGATTTTATTTCCCCATCTTTTAGATAGACTATCCTGTTGCAAAATTTTGTTGATGCAAGACGATGAGATATAAAAATTGAAGATTTATCTTTAATCAAATCATTGTACAAAGTGTATAATTCTCTTTCTGCAAGAGCGTCAAGTTGGGCGGTTGGTTCGTCTAAAATTAAAAGTTTTGAAGAATTTTTTTCAATACTTCTTGCTAAATACAATTTTTGCTTTTGTCCACCAGAAAGATCAACTCCATCATCATCTAAAATTCTAAGCAAAGTTTGTTTGTCTTTTTTGTCATAAGATTCTATAATTTTATTCAAATGAGTAAGTCCATAAGTTTTTTCTAGATTTTTATTAGAATCATTTAACAAAATATTTTCTTTAATAGAAAATGGAAGAATTTGAGAATCTTGGAAGACAGCTGATACCAAACTATTATAATCATAATCTAGTTTTTTGAAATTTTTACCATTAATAAAAATTTCCCCATCATAAGACTTATAAAAACCTGCAAGAATAAGAGCAAGAGTAGATTTACCTGCTCCATTTTCTCCGACTAAGGCTATAGATTCATTATTATTTATAGTCAGATTTATATTTTTTAGAACGTATTTGTCTGAATTTGGATATTTAAATGATAAATTAACTAGATCAATTTTTAAAATTTTTGGTAAATTATTATTTTCAAAAGATTTTTGATAAGGATTTATAATTTTAAAAAACGGTTTAAATCTTGTAAGATTATCAAAAAAATCATTAAAAATCCACATAAACAAATTGTTAAAATTTACAAAGGCTAAAATTGCTGTAAAATAAACATAAAAATCGCCAAGGTCAAGCTTTCCGCTCATAAGATTTGTAATAAGCCAATACATAATAAGAGCATCTCTAATAAAATTTATAAGTCTTACAAGGCTATAAATTTTAAAGGTTTTTTTATCTGTTCTAACTAGGTATGCTATTCTATCTTGGTTGGTTTTTTTGTAAAAACTTTTAAAGACATTTATAAAATCAAAAATAAGTATATCTTGTTTTGACAAGGGAGACCTAAGTTCATTATTTAATTTTGTAAATTTATTGTAGTTTTCATTTTGGTCGTTCCAAAATTTAGAAAATTCTCTAGGAATTTTATTTGCTATATAAGTTGAAATTATTGTCAAAATTATTATCAAAGCCAAAATAATTCCACCAATTTTTAAAAAAATCCACAAAAATCCTGCAATAGAAGTTAGGGATGCTAAAAATTCTGGCAAAGTCATCATTACAGCTCCTGCTCCTAGATAGGGACTGTCGACAGCCTTATTTGCACTATTTATTTTTTCAGATTCAGATTTTTTCATTTTTTCTTCATAGGGAAGGTAGAGGGCATATTTTGTTACCATATTCATATATTTATACCTAATATTATTCATTTTCATACGGTAATTACCCATGATATAAGATTCAAAAAAACTTATAATCGTTGATAGGACTAATAATAAAATAAAAAAGCCTAACATAAAATCAAGTCCATTTTGATAATTTTTCAATATGTAGGCAGGCGAAATAATCCATATAAATGGTTTTAAGCCTATAAATATGGAGTAAAGTATGATTAATAAATACATGCTTGGCTCATACTTAGCCATTGATTTAAAAATATATTTTAATTCTTTCATAAAAAGCCTAAACGGCATCCTCCTTGTTGTAGTAAGTCAAGGAGCTATTCCTCACTTACAAGTTACAAATCTCCTCTTTATTTTTAATATTATTGTTCATTTTTCTTCTCCTTTCTTTAAAGCTAATTTAATATTAGCAATTTAATTTAATGAAGTCAAAAAAAGATGGCAAAGGCCATCTCAATTTTCTAATATTTCAATTGCACATTTTAATCCATCAAGAGCTGATGATATTATTCCTCCAGCGTAACCTGCACCTTCGCCAATTGGTCTTAAATTTTTAAATTTTAAAGTTGAATAATTTTTATTTCTTTCAATTCTAATAGGACAAGAAGTTCTTGTTTCAACTCCTGTTAAAATTGCATCATCATCTGAGAAAGCTTTCATTTTTTTTGAAAAATCAATTAGGGCAAGTTTTATTGCCTTGTTTATTTTTTCTGGATAAATTTTATTTAAATCAGCAAATTTATAAGAAGGTTTGTATGTTGGTTTAATTTCTCCAAAATCTTTTGAAACTTTTCCTTTAATATAATCAGAAACTTTTTGAACAGGAGCTGTAAAATTTCCACCACCAAGTTTGTAAGCCCTCTCTTCTATTTCTCTTTGAAATTTTATACCAGCAAGATTATCATCTCCCAAAACTTCAGAATCAATCGCACAAACAATTGCAGAATTTGAATTATAATTTCCCCTGTCATGATAGCTCATTCCATTTACACAAAGTCGATTTTCTTCGCTTGATGCAGGAACAACATAGCCACCTGGGCACATACAAAAAGTATATACAGAAATATTTTTCTTCTTATCAAAATATTTAAGGGCGTAGGAAGCTTGAGGAAGCCTATCATCAATGATTTTATATTGGCTAAAATTGATATCTTTTTGCAAGTGTTCAATCCTAAAACCAACGGCAAAATTTTTTTGGCTAATATCAATATATTTATCTAACATTATAAAAGTATCGCGAGAAGAATTGCCCAAGGCAAGCACATATTCGTCGGCTTGGTATTCATTTTTATTTGTAATAAGAGATTTTATTTTACCATTTTCAATATTTAAATCTGTAAAAATTTCATTAAAATGAAAATTTCCGCCCATTTCAATTATTTTTTTCCTAATATTTATGATAACTTTTCTTAAAAGATCTGTTCCAACGTGGGGCATTTGAGTGTATAAAATATCTTCGGGAGCACCATTTTCAACCAAAATTCTAAAAATTTCCCTAGACCTTTTATCTTTTGACCTTGAAGTAAGTTTACCATCAGAAAAAGTTCCAGCACCACCTTCGCCGAATTGAATATTCGATTCGGGATTTAATTTTAAATTTTTAATAAAATTATTGATAGTTTTAACCCTATCTTCAATTTTTTCGCCTCTTTCAATAAGAGTTACTTTAACACCATTTTTACAAAGAGCATAGGCACAAAAAAGTCCACTGGGACCAGATCCAACAATAATAGCAGAATTTATTTTATTTTTATTTTCTAAAACTAAATCCTCTTCAACAAATTCCCCAATATCATTTTTTAATTTTTTCCTAGTTTTTTTATCAATATCACAATCAATCAAAACTTGATAAACATAAAAAATACCACGCCTTGCATCGATTGACTTTTTATAAATTTTAAAAGAATCAATTTTTCTATTAATTTTTTCTTCAATAGCTTTTTTTAAATTTTCATCATTATCCAAATCAAATGGAATTTTTATATTTCTAATTATATACATAAGATATCCTTTCCTATTAATTTTAACAGATTTTTGATGTTAAATAAATTTAAAATAATATATAATTAATTAGGAGGAACTTATGAAAGTTAGTTTAGTTGAAAATAAATTAGAAAAAGAAAATATTTCATCTTACATATTAAATGATTTAAATTCATGGTTTGAAGATGAGTATGCTGTAAAAAATTATATAGAAAAATCTAAAGAATATATTTTTTTCAAAGCAAGCGAAAAAACAAAAAATCTTGGCTTTATCGTCTATAAAAAAACTTCGGATTATACTATTGAAATATTTGTAATGGGAGTTTTGAAAAAATATCACAGAAATCATATAGGAAGATATTTATTTGAAAAATCCATTGAAATTTTAAAAACGTATAATTATGAATTTATTCAAGTAAAAACTTTAAAAGAAGGAATAGACGATGGATATGATAAAACAAATAAATTTTATCAAGCTTTGGGATTTAGAAAATTTGAAGTAATTGAAGAAATTTGGTCAGAAGATAATCCTTGCCAAATTTATGTGAAAAGTATTGTTTGAGGGAGCAATTACATAATTTTTATCCTAAAAAATGATAATTTATAAAAAAATATTTGACAATATTAAAAACAGCTCTTATAATAGCTATAACAATAATTTATTTATAAAAATTTATGAAAAAAAGAGTAGGCTTGTGGAAAAGCACAGAGAGTTGGAGTTTGGTGAGATCCATCCTTTGAAATAAGTTCGAAAATCATTTTTCTTTTGCATATCTGAATTATAGTAAGATATGTCGCCATGGTTGGCGTTATCAAAACCCGGCATTGTTTGATGCTTGAAGAGCTTATTTTTATATAAGAATAAAGGTGGTAACGCGGAATTTTCGTCCTTTGTCTAATTTTTAGACAAGGGACTTTTTTAATGAATAAATATTGTAATAAATTTTTTGGAGGATAGAATGAAAAAATTATCAACAAGTCAATTTTTACAAGTTAGTGTAATGCTATTCGGTTTATTTTTTGGAGCTGGAAATTTAATTTTCCCTCCACTTTTAGGAAATCAAGCAGGATCTTTTACATTTATTTCTTTGTTAGCATTTTGCGTTACTGCTGTAATATTTCCTGTAATGGGAGCTATAGTAGTAGGAAAAACTGAAGGATTAACAAATTTATCCAATAGAGTTTCTCCTTTATTTTCTGTAGTTTTTACTACGGCAATATATTTATCAATAGGACCTGGACTTGGGATACCAAGAGCGGGCTCTGTTCCTTTTGAAATGGCAATAGCTCCGTATATACCTCAAGGATTTAATATAAATCTTGCAAGATTTTTATATACTTTAGTATTTTTTAGTGTTGCCTTATTTGTATGTTTAAAACCAAATAAACTTGTCAAAAGAGTTGGAAAATATTTAACACCTGCACTTTTAATAATGATAGTTTTTATGTTTTTAAAAGTTATAACAATGGATAAAAATATAGGAGCTCCTGTTGGAGAATATAAAAATGCTCCATTAGTAAAGGGATTTTTGGAAGGATATAATACTATGGATGCTGTTGCTGCATTAAATTTTGGTTTTGTAATAGCTCAATCCATAAAAAGATTTGGAGTAAAAGATAAAAATGAAGTTACAAATTATACAATAAAAGCAGGACTTGTAGCAGGAAGTGTTTTATTTTTAGTATATGCTATGCTTGCAAGTGTAGGAATGATAGGCTCATCAAAACTTGTTGGAGCAGAAAATGGCGCTGTAATATTAACATATGCAGTAAAAAATGTTTTTGGAAATTTTGGAATAGTATTACTTGCAGCAATATTTACGCTTGCCTGTCTTACAACTTGTATAGGACTTATAACAAGTGGTGGAGAATATTTTGAATCATTATTTAACCACAAATTATCATATAAAAAATGGGTTTTAGTTTGGACTTTATTTTCATTTTTGATGGCAAATTTTGGTTTAAATAAATTATTAGAATTTTCAGTTCCACTATTAACAATAATATATCCAGTGGCTTTAGTCTTAATACTAATGGGAATAAGCCATGATTTTCTAAATTATTCAAAAGAATCTTATCTATTTACAGCAAGCTTATCAGTTTTAATACCATTAGTAGAAGTATTAAATAATTCATTTGGAATAAAATTGTGGTTTGTCACAAATTTAGTTGAATCTTTACCTTTATACAAAGAAGGACTCTCATGGCTATTGCCAAGTTTATTTGTTTTAGTTATAACAACAGTAGTTTTTAAATTTTTGTACACATTTAAAGAGAATGAAAAAATTAAAGAAAGATATTAGAAAATAATCGGGGAGACTCGATTATTTTTATATTTTTATAAATGGATAAAGAAAATTTACTTGAAAATTAATTTGTGATATAATTTTACTATCTTATTGTGACTTTAATACATTTTTGTATTATTGTACTAAACTAAAGGAGGGAATATGTTAACAAAAATTAGTAATTTTATAGGGCCTATAAATGAAATTCTTTATTATCCGATATTAATAATTTTGTTGCTTTTGATAGGTCTTTATTTTACATTTAGGACTAAATTTTTACAAGTTAGATTATTGAAAGAATCAATTAATGTTGTAATGGAAAAACCTGAAGAGGAAGGTGCTGTTTCTTCATTTCAAGCTTTGATGGTTTCTACTGCATCTAGAGTTGGTTCTGGAAATATTGTAGGAATTTCTACAGCAATTTGCCTAGGAGGTTATGGTGCAGTTTTTTGGATGTGGATTGTTGCGATAATTGGTGGAGCAAGTGCTTTTATTGAATCTACTCTTGCACAAATTTATAAAAAAAGAGATGAAAATAATAAATCTTACGGTGGACCTGCTTATTATATTGAACAAGGTTTAAAATCTAGAACACTTGGAATTATTTTTGCTATTAGTTTGATTTTGACTTATGCAATTGGTTTTAATATGCTTGCATCTTTTAATCTTCAAACTTCTTTTATTGCTTATGATTTTTATGATCCAAACAAAACTCCATTTATTATTGGATTAATTCTTGCAATCATTACTGGAATTTGTATTTTTGGTGGCGGGGATAGAATAATTAAATTTACATCAACTTTAGTTCCTTTTATGGGAATTATTTATATTTTGGTGGCTATTATTATGATAGTTGTAAATATTTCTTACATTCCAACTGTTTTTTCAAATATTTTTAAGGATGCTTTTAATTTTAGGGCGATTTTTGCAGGACTTGCATCTTCTTCAATGATGTATGGAATAAAAAGAGGGCTTTATTCAAACGAAGCTGGTATTGGTTCAGCACCAAACGCTGCTGCAAGTGCAAATATTTCTCATCCAGCAAAACAAGGTCTTGTTCAAATGCTTTCAGTTTTTATTGATACACTTTTGATTTGCTCAGCTACAGCTTTTATGTGTCTTTCTTCTGGAATTGAACCAAGCGAGGCTTTAAGTGGAGCTCCTTATGTTCAAGAAAGTCTTTCAACTTTGTTGGGTAGCTTTGGAAATTATTTTATTTCTTTTTCCTTAGCTTTATTTACTTTTACAACTTTGATTGGAAATTTATTTTATGTAGATAGTAACCTTGCTTATATAAATAAAAAAACACCATCAAAAATTTTTATGATAATATTTAGATTGTTTGCAGTAATTGTAATTTTATTGGGAGCTATGAGCAAAGTTAAACTTGCTTGGGATATTTCTGATTTGTTGATGGGAATAATGGCTTTAATAAATTTACCTTCAATTCTAATTTTATCTAAAAAAGCTATTGATTGTTTAAAAGATTATGAAATTCAAAAAGCAAGTGGAAAAAATCCAATATTTAAAGCAAAAGATATTGGTATGAAAGAAAAACTTGATTATTGGAATTAATTACAAAAAAATAAATAAATTTTAACCGTTAGCTTGTTAAAGATTGTTGCAATTTGACAAAACAACTCATTAATGGTAGTATTCATAGTGCAATTGAACAAGCGTGATAGAGGTGCGGAAAACATTAGTAAAATATTTTTTTGGGAATCGAAAATATTTGAAAGGGTAATCCACCGAGGGATTTTGAGTCTGCCCAAGACTTAAAGTTGCCGGGACGATTGGAGAATATCTGTCGTACTGCCATATTTTTATGGAGAGCTGTCGTGGTTTATAATTATTTTATATAGTTTAATATTTAAGTCATGGCATGCGTCATGACTTTTTTTGCAATTTAAATTCGAGAGGAGTTTTAAAATGAACAAAAAAAGAAAATTACCATTACTTTTGGTAATTTCTTTAGCACCGATAATTGTTTCGATATTTATTGTAGAAAGTGGTATTGAAACTTATGCTAGTATTTGGGCGTTATTACCCCCAGTTGTGGCAATTTTAATGGCACTTATGACAAAAGAAGTATATTCTTCTTTATTTTTGGGGATTGTAATAGGAGCAATATTAGCATCAAAAAGATCTTTGGCAAAATTTTTAGATAATATTGTTGTAAAAGGTCTAACTAATTCTATTTCACAAACTTCAGGAATTTTTATTTTCTTGATAGTTTTGGGAATTTTGGTAGTATTAATAAATCATTCTGGAGGATCAAAAGCATTTGGGCAATGGGCTGACAAAAAGATAAAATCAAGAAAAGGATCACAACTTGCAACATATTTTTTATGCATTATGCTTTTTATTGATGATTATTTTAATTGTTTGACATCAGGTTCTGTAATGAGACCAATTACTGATTCTCACAGAATTTCTAGAGCAAAACTTGCTTATCTTATAGATGCAACAGCAGCTCCAATTTGTATGATTGCACCAATTTCATCATGGGCTGCTGCAGTTTCTGGATATGCACAAGGAACAGGTCTTTCGGGAATAGAATTATTTATAAAGGCGATTCCTTATAATTTTTATTCTATTTTAACTTTGTTTTTTGTAATATCTCTTATTCTTTTTGGAAGAGATTATGGTCCTATGAAAGATTTTGAAGATAGGGCAATTAATGATGGAGACTTGGGAAATATAGTAGAATCAGAAGTTAGTGCAGAAGATGGTAATCCTGAAGGAAAAGTTATTGATTTAGTTTTTCCAATTTTAAGTCTTATTATAATTTCTGTTTTGTCTTTAGTTCATATTGGTGGATTTTTTGATAAATCTAGTGAATTTTATATGGATTTTGTAAATGCTTTTGCAAATACAGATTCAACAGTTGCTCTTCCAATGGGAGCAATTATAGCTTTAATTATTACGATAATTTATTTTTTGATAAGAAAAGTTATTAGTTTTGAAAAATCTATGGATGCAATTCCAGAAGGATTTCAATCAATGGTTCCTGCGATTTTGATTTTGACAATGGCTACAAGCTTAAAAAATATTTCAAATGATTTGTTAGGCTCAACAAAATTTGTCGGAAATCTTATGACAAATGCAGCAAGTGGACTTAGCACATTTTTGCCAGCTGTTATATTTGTCGTTGCTATTTTATTAGCATTTGCAACTGGAACAAGTTGGGGAACTTTTGGAATTTTAATTCCTATAGTAGCATCAATGTTTGATCCTACTGATCCAATATTTTTTATAGGAATTTCAGCTTGTCTTTCAGGAGCAGTTTGTGGAGATCATATTTCTCCAATTTCTGATACGACAATTATGTCATCTGCAGGAGCAGGATGCGTTCACGTTGATCATGTAAGAACTCAACTGCCTTATGGAATAACTGTCGCATCAATAGCTACAATTTCATTTATAATAGCAGGATTTACACAATCAGCTTTAATTTCAATAGCATTTGGAGCAATTGTAATTTTTATTTTCATGCTATATTTAAATAAAAGTAAAAAATAAATTTGGAATTTTTGTAAAAGTATAAATACAATCGTCCTTAATTAGAATTTTATCTTAAAAATTTTAAAAAATTAAGATTTATTTCTAATTAGGGGCGATTTTTTTATTTTGTAAGAAATTTTTTTATTGTAATTTATTTTTTGAAAAAATTAATTAAAAAATAAATTATTTTACATTAAATATTAAGTCAAGTATAATTAGAAACTAACATAAAAAATATGGATAAAATTGATATTTAGGAAAGAGAGGATTTATGTTTTTATTAGATAACATAATTGGTATTGCAGATTTTTTGTGGAGCAATATTATTGGTTATGTTTTATTGGGAGTAGGTCTTTATTATACAATAAGATTAGGTTTTCCTCAGATAAGATATGCTAAAGATATAAAAGATGTTTTGAAGAAAAATTTAAAAAGTGATGATAATGTTTCAGGCTTTGGAGCTTTGGCTGCTGCTGTTGGTGGACAAGTAGGAACAGGTTCTTTGGTAGGAGTTGCTTCTGCTCTTGTAGCTGGTGGTCCTGGTGCAATTTTTTGGATGTGGGTTACTTCAATTTTAGGTATGGTAATCACATTTGCCGAAACAGTTTTAGGTCAAGTTTATAGGGTTAAATTATCTGATGGAACTTATAGGGGTGGTCCAGCATATTATATTAGAAATGGTTTGGGCAAAAGAATTTTATCAATTATAACGGCATTTTTATATATAATCGGAGTTGGACTTTGTATAGCATTTATGCAAACAAATTCAATAGCAAATGGATTTAAGGATGTTATTGATTTTAATCCAATTATAGTAGGAGTCATTGTGACAATTCTTGCAGGAATAATTACTATTGGTGGAGTAAAAAGACTTACAAAAGTTACAGGATTTTTGGTGCCAATTATGGCAGCTTTTTATGTATTAGTTGTTTTTATAATTATAATTACAAATATTAGTAAACTTCCTTCTGTTATTGCATTAATTTTTAAATCAGCTTTTAGTCCACAAGCAGCTGTTGGAGGAATTGTTGGTCATAGTGTAATGCAAGCTTTTAGAAATGGAGTTGCAAGAGGATTATTTTCAAACGATGCAGGTAATGGAATTGCAGGAATTATGCATTCATCTGCTGACGTTGACCATCCAGCAGAACAAGGATTTTTGGGAATGTTTGGAACCTTTGTAACAACTTGTATAATTTGTTCGCTTACAGCTTTCGCGATTTTATTAACTGGTGTTTTGGGAAATGGATCTGACGGAATAAATCTTGTTCAAGATGCTTTTTCTGCACAAATTGGGGTAGTTGGAAGATGGGTTGTTGCTTTTGCTATGGCATTTTTTGGATTTACAACATTAATTGCAGATTTATTTTATGGAGAAGCTAATGTAATTCATATATTCAAAGAAAATTTTAAAATTCCACTTTGGATTTATAGAATTTTTGCAGCTGTTATGTTTATAGTTTCTACAAAAATGTCTCTTGATAGAGTTTGGGGGTTGATTGATGTTTTTGTAGGAATTTTGGTATTTATAAATGTAATAACATTAATGTTTTTGTTTAAATCCGTAAAAACTGTTTTAGATAATTATGAAAAACAAAAACAAGAAGGCAAAAAGCCTGTTTGGGATAAGGAAAATAATAGTCTTTATTCTGATGAGGGCGAATATAAAAATTTTAAAATTTAAAATTCTAAAAAATCTTAGCTTGTGTGTGCTAGGATTTTTTATTTTCCAAAATATTAACAAATATGTTAAGTAAAATAAGCTAGAAATTTAAAAAAATATTTCATTTAAAAAATAAAATCGTATAATCAAAAAGTAAAGTTAAGTACATGGAGGTATTTATGAATAAGTTAGGAAGAAAAGTTGTTTTGATTGGTAGTGGATTTGTAGGATCTTCTTATGCATTTGCTTTGGTTAATTCTGGACTTGCAAGTACTCTTTCAATTATTGATATAGATAAGGACAAGGCGATTGCAGATGTTAATGATTTGATGGATGCAAGTTGTAAAACACAATCTCCAACTTTGGTTAAGGAAGGTTCTTACGAAGATTGTAAAGATGCTGATTTGGTTGTTTTGTGTTATGGAAATAGCCAAAAAAATCTTACAAATAGACTAAATGATATAAAAATTGCAACTAGGATGGTTGTTGATACAATTCCAAAAGTCATTGAAAATGGTTATGATGGAATAATTTTGCTTGCAACAAATCCAGTTGATGTTATTTCAAAAGTTGTTCAAAAAGTTTCAGGTCTTCCTTATAATAAAATTGTAGGAAGCGGAACAAATCTTGATACGGCAAGATTTATCCAATTTTTGGCAAAAGAAGTTTCTTGTAATCCGAAAGATGTTGAAGCTTATGTAATAGGAGAGCATGGCAATTCATCAGTTGCTTTGTGGTCAAATGCAAGAATTAAGGGAATTTCTATTGATAAATTTTTAGATAATATTGAAGATGAAGATAAATTTAAAGAAGAAGTTTCTGAAAAAATTAGGGACAAGGCTTTTCAAATTATAAAAGGAAAAGGTGCAACTCATTTTGGAATTGCAAATTGCTTGCTTGATTTTACAAGAGCAATTTTATTGGATGAAAAGAAAATTATAATGACATCAGCATATCTTGATGGAGAATATAATAACAAGGGTTTATACACAGGAGTTCCAGCAGTAATTGGGGCAAATGGTTGTGAAAAAATTCTTGAGATGGACATTTCTAAAAAGGAACAAGAAATGTTTGATAAATCATGCAAGGATCTTGAAGAAAATTATAAACTTGCCCAAGAGGTTTTTGATGAATAAATTATATTATAAATATTTTCTTTTTGGAATTTGTGATATAATAATTTGCTTTGCTCTATATAAAATGATAAATATTTACGCTGGAATTCTTGGCTTATTTTTATCTAATATGTCTAAGGCTTTTTATGAAAAATCTTTTTATAAAAGTATAGATAAGTTTAAAAAGCTAGTAAAAAATTCTAATTTAAGTTATGAACAATTATCATATATTTGTAAAATGGATGAAAATGATATAAAAATTCTTATTGGAAATGAAAATAAGGGATTTAAAGCTGAAAATATAAAAAAAGCTATTAAAAATTTAGAAAATTATTTAAATAAATAATTAGTATAGAGTCATATTATTATGGCTCTATTTTTTTTTTGCAAAAATTTAAGCTTTATTTTACTTAATTTCTTTTTTCTAATATAATGATAGTTGTAAATTAATGATCTATGGGAGCTATGTGCTGAGAGGAAGTTCGACTTCGACCATCAAACCGGACAGGATAATGCCTGCAAGGGATGAAGCATATTTATTCTCCTATAAGTAATTTTAGGAGGTTTTTTTAATTTATGAAATATAAGACACAGATGGAAGCTGCAAAACATGGTTTTGTAACAGAAGAGATGAAAATTGTTGCCAAAAAAGAAAATGTTAGCGAAGAATTTCTTTTAGAAAAAATTGCAAAGGGCGAAATTGTAATTCCTAGAAATAAAAATCACAATTCAATTTCTCCAGAAGGAATTGGCACAGGATTAAAAACAAAAATTAATGTAAATTTAGGAATTTCAAAAGATTTAAATGACCTTGATCTTGAGATGCAAAAAGTTGATATGGCACTAAAAATGGGAGCTGAATCTATTATGGATTTATCAAATTATGGTAAAACTCAAGAATTTAGAAAAAGATTAATTGAAAAATCTACAGCAATGATTGGGACTGTTCCTATGTATGATGCTGTTGGGTTTTTGGATAAGGGTTTAAGTTTTATAAAGGCTCATGAATTTTTGGATGTTGTAAGAAACCATGCAGAAAATGGAGTTGATTTTGTTACAATTCACTGTGGAATTAATAGGGCGAATGCAGAAATTTTTATGAGAAATAGAAGGGTAAATGAAATTGTATCCCGTGGTGGTTCACTTTTATTTGGTTGGATGAAAATGAATGATAAAGAAAATCCATTCTATGAATATTATGATGAACTTTTGGATATTTTAAGAGAATATGATGTTACCTTATCACTTGGGGATTCTTTAAGACCAGGTGGAATTCATGATGCAACAGATCCTGCTCAAATTGCAGAATTAATTACTCTTGGAGAGCTTACAAAAAGAGCGTGGGAGAAAGATGTTCAAGTAATAATTGAAGGACCAGGTCATGTTCCAATAAATGATATTGAAATGAATATGAAACTTGAAAAAAAATTGTGCCACAACGCACCATTTTATGTTTTGGGACCTTTGGTTTGTGATGTTGCTCCAGGATATGACCATATTACAAGTGCAATTGGAGGAGCAATTGCAGCAAGTCACGGGGCAGATTTCCTTTGCTATGTAACACCAGCAGAACATTTAAAACTTCCAGATGTTGATGATGTAAAAGAAGGAATTATTGCGGCAAAAATTGCAGCTCATGCTGGAGATATTGCAAAATTAAAAGACGCAAGCAAATGGGATCTTGAAATGAGCAAGAGAAGACAAAAACTTGATTGGGAAGGAATGTTTGAACTTGCAATAGATCCTGAAAAATGTAGAAGATATAGAGCTTCATCAAGTCCAGAAGAAGAAAATACTTGCACAATGTGTGGGGCAATGTGCTCAGCTAGAAACATGAATTTAATTCTTGAAGGAAAAGATATAAAATTATAAAATTTAAAAAGTGCGAAAATATTTTCGCACTTTTTTACAATATTTTTTTAATTTCAGATAAATTTTTTACTTGATAAGTGAAATTTTTATCTGAAATTTTTTTGTCTTCCTTATTTAAATAAATAGATTTGATTTTTGAATTTTTTGCACCAATTATGTCTGATTTTATGCTATCTCCAATCATGATTAAATCATCATTTGAAAATTTTGTAAGATCCATTATTTTTTGGAAAAATTTCTTATCTGGTTTTTCAAAACCGATTTTATCTGATACAAAAATTTTATCAAAATACTTATCAAGATTTGATTTTTTTAACCTATTTTCCTGCATTTTAAATATCCCATTGCTTGCAGTAAAAATTTTGTATTTATCCGATAAATATAACAATAAATCCTCAATTCCATCGACCATTTCAATTTCATCATATAAAAATTTTACAAATAAATCATTGAAAAGGCCTTTTTCTATATCTAGATTAAAATATTTACCCATCTGATAATCTCTTTTTATAAAAACTTCTTTTATATTAATCTCTCCTAATTTTTGCTTGGTCCATAAAATATCATTAACCTTATTAAAATAAGAAAAATCTTCTTCTTTAAATTTTAAATTGAATTTTTCTAAAGTTTTTAAAAAAGAATTTTTGGAACATTTTTCAAAATCAAAAATCGTATCATCTATATCAATTAAAACTGCTTTAATCATTTTACTATTTTAAATACATACATCTCATAGCATTTAATACAGCTATAATTGTAACACCAACATCTGCAAAAATTGCAGCCCACATTGAAGTAAGTCCCAAGGCTCCAAGAATTAAAACTATAATTTTTACACCGATTGAAAAATATATATTTTCTTTTACAATTCTTAGACATTTTTTTGAAACTTTTATGGCCGTTGGAATTTTTCCTGGATCATCATCCATTAAAACAACATCAGCAGCCTCTATTGCTGCATCTGAGCCCATAGCTCCCATAGCAATTCCTACATCTGCTCTGGTAAGTGATGGGGCATCATTAATTCCATCTCCAACAAAGGCGATTTTTTTATTTACATCATCTTTTTTATCTAAAATTTCTTCAAGGATTTTTACCTTGTCTTGAGGGAGAAGTTCACTGTAAAATTCATCCAAAGATAAATTTTTTGCAACATTTTCTCCAACTTCTTTAGAATCTCCAGTAAGCATTATTGTCTTGCTTATATTATTTTTTTTCAAATCAGATATAGCTTTTTTAGAATTTTCTTTTATTGTATCTGATATTACAATGTGACCTTGGTATTCATTATTTATTGCAAGATGGATAATGGTTCCAATTTTTTCACAAGCTTTCCATTCTATATTTAATTTATCCATTAATTTTGAATTTCCAAGGTAAACCTCATCACCATTTACTTTTGCACTTATTCCATAGCCTGAAATTTCTTTTATATCACGAATTTCACAATCATCTTTTTCGTTTGGATAGGCTTTTCTCAAAGAATCTGCAATAGGGTGGGTTGAATATCTTTCAACGTGACTTGCTATATGAAGAAGTTCTTCTTTAGATAATTTTTCTGGATGAACAGCTGTTACTTCAAAAGTTCCCTTTGTTAAGGTTCCGGTTTTATCAAAAATGATTTGGTCAACATTTGATAAAACTTCCATATAATTTGATCCTTTTACAAGAATTCCCTTTTTGCTTGCAGATCCAATTCCTGCAAAAAATGAAAGAGGAATTGAAATAACCAAGGCGCATGGGCAAGATATAATTAAAAATATCAAAGCCCTATAAATCCAAGATGAAAAATTTGGACTATTTCCCATCAAAAATGAAAATATTCCTGGTAAAAACGCTAAGGCTAAAGCAAGATAAACAACTACTGGTGTATAAATTCTTGCAAATTTTGTAATGAAATTTTCAGATTTTGATTTTCTTTCTGATGCATCTTCAATTAATTCTAAAACTTTTGTGACGGTGGATTCTCCAAACTCTTTTGTAGTTTTAATTTTTAATAAACCATTTAAATTAATTGATCCTGAATATATTTCAGATCCTTCTCTTACATCCTTTGGAACTGACTCACCTGTCAAGGCTTTGGTATCAAGTGAAGATTGTCCATCAATTACAATACCATCCAAAGGAACTTTTTCTCCAGGCTTTATTACTATTGTTGAACCAATTTCAACATCGTCTGGATCTACTTCTTCTATATTTCCATTTTCATCTTCAATATTTGCAAAATCTGGAACTATATCCATAAGATCTGCAATAGATTTTCTGCTTTTTCCAACAGCATATGATTGGAAAAATTCTCCAATTTGGTAAAAAAGCATAACAGCAACAGCTTCTACAAAATCTCCACTTTTTGTATAAAAAGCAAGAATTATTGCTCCAATTGTTGCAATAGACATCAAAAGAGATTCATCAAAAGCCTGTTTATTTTTAATTCCGTTGAAAGCCTCAAGTAAAACGTCATATCCAACCAAAAGATAGGAAATTAAATACATTATACTTGTAAAAACATTATTAAAATTTAGAAAATGTAGGATAATTAAGATTAAGGCTGATAAAATTATCCTAGATAAATTTTTCTTTTGATTTTTATTCATAATTTGTCCTTAAAAATAAATCTCACAATCTTTTTCAATTTTTCTGCAATTTTTCAAAACATTTTCCATTACTTCTTTTTCGTCCACACCATCTTCAAATGTAACTTTCATTTTTAACATCATAAAGTTAATGGTACAGTCTTTGACTCCATCTGTATTTTTAGCTTCGATTTCCATTTTATTTGCACATGAAGGGCAATCCACTTCAATTTTGTAAGATTTTTTCATAAAAATTCTCCTTTAATTAAAAATTTACAATTAAACAAATATTTAATTGTATCTAAGTTCATAATACAAGATTATTTATGTAAAGTCAACAAAAAAATTTAAATTAAATTATATTTTTGTGGTAAAGTATAAATAAGGAGAGAAATAAATGAAATTACCACATAAACATTATAAAAACGATGACAAAATTGATTTTTTATTAGAAGAAGAAAAGGCATCAGATATTTCTAAAGCTTTCAGACATTTGGGAGATCCAAAAAGATTACAAATTTTTTGGCTTTTATGCCATAGAAAAGAATGCGTAATAAATATAGCTGCAATTATGGGAATGTCATCTCCTGCTATAAGCCATCACCTAAAAATTTTAAAAACAGCAGGACTTATTTCATCAAAAAGAGAAGGCAAAGAAATGTTTTATAAGGCAAACGACAATAAACTAAGCGAATTTATGTTTAATGTAATTTTAGATACTAAAAATTTATAGGAATAAAAAAGATAAGCTAAAAAATGAAGTGAACTACTCAATCCGTATTCTGGATTTTTAGGTTCACTTCAAAAACTTATCTTTTTTATTTTAAATATTAATTTTAATTTCATAATCCAAATTTTTGTAAAATTCCATGGAATGTTCAATATCATGATATTTGTATCCCATGTCAAAGGCATTTTTTCTATCTTTGCTTGAGCCGTGAGTAAATTTATCAGGATTTATATTTGAGCCAGACATTTCTTGAATATTATCATCTCCAATTGATGATGCAGCTTTCATTGCTTCTTCAATATCTCCTTTTTCTAAATATCCATTTTCTTTTGAAAAATATGCGTAAACTCCAGCAAAATAATCGGCTTGCAATTCTTGAGCTACTGAATATTTATTGTAATCTTTTTCGGATAATTCTTTTTGAAGTTGTTGAGTTTGATTTAATATTCCTAATTCATTTTGAACGTGATGACCAACTTCGTGAGCAAGGACATAAGCAAAAGCAAAATCTCCACCAGCTCCAAATGTATTTTTTAATTCATCGTAAAAAGAAACATCAATGTAAATCGCTTCATCAAGTGGACAATAAAATGGTCCCATACCAGATTGAGCTATTCCACAAGATGACTTTGTTGTTTTTGTATAAAGAGTCATGCTAGGCTCCTTGTAAGTCAAATTATATTCAAAAAATTTTTCATGCCACATATCTTCTGTATCAGCAAGAACAACAGAAAGAAAATCTTCCAATTCTTTTTGATTTTCAGAAATAGTTTCTTCATACCTATTTTCTTGTGTTTCATTTACATTTTTATTATTTATAACAGAAGGATCTGCTCCAAGAAAATATAAAATAAGAACTAAAATAAGCCCACCAATTCCACCACCAAAAACAACTGGTGCACCAGAGCCTCTATTTACATTGGAACTTTTTCTCCTATTTTTCCACTTCATATTAACCTCCAATTTTTTTCTATTAAATTAATACCCTAATTTAAACAAGTTAATATTTATTTTTGATAATAAATTGGTAATATTTTAAAGTTTTGGTAAAATATTTTTAATAATATAAATTAAAGGAGATACAATGAAGTTTATTTCATGGAATATAGATTCCCTAAATGCTGCTCTTACAAGTGATTCAAATAGAGCTGTTATGTCTAGGGATGTTTTAAAAACTATAATTAGTGAAGATGCCGATGTGATTTGTCTTCAAGAAACAAAATTACCAAGAACTGGTCCTAGCAAAAAACATCAAAAAATTTTGGAAGAATATTTTCCATCTTATGATTATGCATGGGTAAGCTCTCAAGAGCCTGCAAGAAAATCATACGCAGGATGTTTAACGCTTTATAAAAAAAATCTTCAAACAAAAATTACTTTTCCAGTTTTGGATGCTCCAGATACAATGGATCAAGAAGCAAGAATTATTACTTTAGAGTTTGAAAATTTTTATTTGACACAAGTTTATACACCAAATGCAGGAAATGGTCTAAACAGACTTGGGTTAAGACAAATTTGGGATGAAAAATTTGCAAATTATTTGGAAAATTTAGACAAAAACAAAGCAGTAATTGCTTGCGGAGATTTTAATGTTGCACACAAAGAAATTGATTTGAAACATCCAGAAAATAATCATGAATCAGCTGGATTTACAGATGAAGAAAGAAATGGATTTACAAATTTATTAAACAAAGGTTTTGTAGATACATTTAGACATATTCATGGAGATGTTGAAGGAAAATATACTTGGTGGGCACAAAGAGTAAAGACAAGTAAGATTAATAATTCTGGCTGGAGAATAGATTATTTTATAGTATCAGACAGAATAAAAGATAAAATAAAAGAATCTAATATGATAGATTCTGGAGACAGACAAGATCATACACCAATATATTTATCAATAGATATATAATTTTAAATTTGCAGAATAAAATATTTAGAAATTGAAAAATTTTTAAATGTTTTATTCTGTTTTTTAATTGATTTCAATTTGGGTATATTTTAAAAGAGAAATAAATAATAAAATTAAAATAACTCACACAAGGAGATATTATGAAAAAATGTATGCTAATTGAAAATCCAAATTCAGGCGATGGTAAAAATGATGAATTTATGGAAAATTTAAAAGAAAAATTACAAGATGAATTTGATGAAATTATTGATAAAAAAACACAAAAAGAAAATGACGGAGAAAATTTTGCAAAAACAGCTTGCGAAGAAAAATTTGATTCAATATTTGTAGTAGGAGGAGATGGAACATTTAATGAAGTAATAAATGGAGTTTCCAAAATGGACTACAGACCAAAAATTGGCTTATTGCCAGGAGGAACAAATAACACCTATATGCAATTAATAGGTGGTTCAAATGATCTTTGTGAGGCGATTGAAAAATTATCATTTGAAAAAACAAAAAAAGTTGATATAGGAAAATGCAACGACACATATTTTTCTTACTATGTTTGTTTTGGAAAATTAATAGAAGCAACAACATCAACAGATTCAAAAGAAAAAGAAAAATTGGGAGGATTTGCTTACGTTAAAAATGTTTTAAAAACATTACCAAAAGATGAAACAGTAGATATAGAAATTGAATACGAAGATAAATCTTTTGAATGCAAAGCATCTTTGGTATATGTTATGACAGTAAATAAAATTGGTAATTTAGAATTTTCCAAAGATAAGGCGGACCTTAGCGATGGATATTTAAATGTATTCGTGATGACAGACGAAGGAATAATGTCAAAAGTAGATGCGGCAAAAGATATGCTATTTGGTAAAGTAGACGAAAATGAAAATATAAAATCATTTACCTGCAAAAAGCTTTCAATAAAAAATTTGGAAGATAAAAAAATAGAATTAGATATGGATGGAGAATTAAACGAACAACTTCCATGCCAAATAGAAATATTAGAAAAACACGTAGAAATTTATATGCCTAAAAATAATTAAATTCAATTAAATAAATATTAGAAATATTTTTATAATTTTAAATAGTAATTAATAAAAAGAGGGGTAACACCTTCTTTTTTATTTTAAATTTCAAATGTCATATAAATTTTTAAAAATAAAAAATTAGAATTAAAACAATTACTATGTCTACTATTAAATTTTATGTGCTTATGATATATTAATATTATGAAAAAATTTTTAAAATTTATTTTTCTTATTTTTTTAGTTGTAATTATTTTTTCATTAGTTAAATCAAGTTCGATTACGGGAGGGGTTGATGATTTGATTGGCCTTATTTTTAATAAGGAAAAAACTGATGATATGGATGAATTATATAAAAATATTGAAAAACACAAAGATGATAATGAAAAAATTAATTGGCTTTATGAGAATTTTGATAGCTTAACTGACAGTGAAATTTATCTTGTTGGAAATGATATAGATACTTGTGAGTTTGTTTATAATTTGAAAAATGGAATAGTTGATTTTGAATATTATCCTGGTGAAAGTGTAAATTATGGAAGGCTTACTCCTTATTTTTTACAATGGGATAATAGGTGGGCCTATAATAAATTGGGAAATTCTAATATTGGATTTGCAGGTTGTGGTCCTACTTCTATGGCTATGGTTTTAAAAAGATTAAATCCAAATTTGGATATTAGTCCATTAAATATTGCTCAGGATGCTCAATCTTATATGGGAAGTGAAGGCATTGAGTGGAAATTTTTTGCTGAAGAGGCTAATAAATATGGCCATAATATTGAAAATATTGAAAATGATAAAGACGCTATGATTAATGCTCTTGATAGGGGAAGTCTTATTGTTTCTGTGAATAAAGGATATTTTACTTTGTTTGGACATATTTTGGTTATTGATTCTTATAAAAATGGAAGATTTGTTATAAATGATCCGAATTCTATGAAAAATTCTGAGAAATCTTGGTCATATAATAGCATCAAAGATCAAATTGCAAATATTTGGTTAGTTTATTAAATGGGGTTAGAATGAAAAAACGTATTTCTTATAAATTATTGTTGATTTCAATTATAATTGGTTTATGTGCAGGTCTTGTAGTAAGTTTATTTAGACTTTTAATTCCAAAAATTATGTTTGTAATTTCTAATTTAATAATTTTTGGTCAAAAAAATTTATTAAATGCTATAATTTTTGTTTTTGCATTTATATTTATTGGTTTTTTGGTTTCGATTTGTGTAAACAAGGAGCCTATGATTGGTGGGAGCGGAATTCCTCAAATTTCAGGAAAATTGCATGATAAATTGGATTATAGTGCCTTGTCTTGTTTGATTAATAAAATTATTGGGGGCTTGCTTGCTATTGGTTCTGGTTTAACTTTGGGAAGGGAAGGTCCTTCTGTTCAAATAGGAGGCTCTCTTGGTGAGGTTATGGCAAATATTTTCAAATTGGATGACGATGATAAAAAAATAATGATTATTGGTTCATCTGCTTCTGGAATTACTAGTGCTTTTACAGCACCAATTTCTGCTATTGCTTTTGCCCTTGAAGAACTTATGAAAAAAACTTCTCGAATTAATTTTATTTACATAACATCAACAATCATTTCATCAAGCATTGTAACAAGTTTGATTATAGGAAATGATCCTGTAATAAAAATTAAAAATAATCTAAATTTATCTATGAGATTTTGGATTTATTTAATTTTTTTGGGAATTTTAGCAGGATTTTCATCAATTCTATTTAATAAGGGTATTTTGTTTGGAAAAAAATTATATAAAAATTTGCCTATTTCTCAAAGTATAAAATCTATAATTCCGTTTTTTATCACAAGTATTTTTTTACTTTTTGATAGTAGATTATTGGGAAGTGGAGAAAATTTTATTTCTCTTGCCCAAGGAGATAATTATGAAATTTCAACTTTAATATATTTTTATTTTATGAAATTATTGCTATTGCTAATTGCTTTTTGCTCTGGAATTCCTGGCGGAATATTTTTTCCTTTGCTTGCTATGGGTTCATTAATTGGAAATTTTTATGGCTGTATTTTATTTGAATTAAATTTAGTTGGCGAAAATGAAATTATAATTTTTTCAATGCTTGCTATGGCTGCTCATTTTGCATCAATTGTTAGAGCACCTTTGACAGGAATGTTTTTGATAATTGAGATGACAGGAGGAAGAATTGATTTTTTCTTGCCAATTATAATTGTAAGTCTTGTGGCTTATTTACTAACAGAAAATTTCAATAATGAACCAATATATGAATCTCTTCTTGAGATTATGATAAAAAATAAATCATAAATATTTGTAAGATTTAAAAGAGCTTTTTGATAGCTCTTTTTTATTTTTGATTTTTAAAATTTTTTGGGAAATTTGATAGAAATATGTAGATTTGCTTTTATAATTTTTTTTCTTGTGTTATAATTCATCTAAGTAATATTTTGTATAAAATTAGGAATATTTATATAAATATTAATTTTGAAAAGATAGGGGAATAATATGAAAAGAAAACTTAGTTTTAATCAAACTTTATTAGTTGGTTCTTTGTTGTTTGGCTTGTATTTTGGAGCTGGAAATTTAATTTTTCCAATTGAGCTTGGACAAAATTCTGGAACTAATCTTTATAAAGTTGTTTTGGGATTTATAATTAGTGGGGTTGGACTTCCAATTTTGGGAGTTGTTGCAAGTGCTATTTCAAAAAATGATAGTTTGTTTGAAATGGGAAAGACTGTAAATGATAAATTTGCATATTTTTTTACAACAGCTTTGTATTTGACGATTGGACCATTTTTTGCAATTCCAAGAACGTCAACGGTAGCTTTTGAAGTTGGAATTGCTCCAAATATTTCTGAAGATAAAATAAAATTATTTTTATTTGTTTTTTCATTAATATTTTTTCTTGCTGTCTTAGCTTTCGCATTAAAACCTGGCAAAGTTATGGATAATATAGGAAAAATTTTGACGCCAACTTTTTTGATTTTATTGTCAGTTTTGGTTATTTTTGCAATCATTAAACCAATGGGAGATTTGGCAAAAAATCAACCTACTAAAATTTACCAAAAAAATCCATTATTTACAGGAATTCTTGATGGATATAACACAATGGATGCTCTTGCAAGCCTTGCTTTTGCAATTATAATTATTTCAAGTATTAGAAAACTTGGAGTAAAAGATTCAAATCAAATTGCTAAAGAAACTTTAAAAAGTGGAGTAATTTGTTTGATTGCTATGAGCACAGTTTATATTTCTTTATCTTTTATGTCATCATCTTCTGTAAATATAATGAAATTAGGCAATAACGGTGGAAGAATTTTATCTAATATTTCATTTTATTATTTGGGAAATTTCGGCAAGATTTTATTAGCTGCAATAGTAATAGTAGCTTGTTTAAAAACAGCTATTGGACTAATCATTGCCTGCTCTGAAATTTTTATACAAATGTATCCAAATACACTTTCATACAAAGCTTATGCTGTAGTTTTTACCTTAATATCATTTTTGATAGCAAATTTAGGACTTCAAAAAATAATTAGCTTGTCAATACCAGTTTTGATGTATTTGTATCCGCTTGCAATAGTTCTAATATTTTTATCTTTGGCATATCCAATAATTGGCAAAAACAAGATAATATTTTCTTTAACTATTTTGTTTACGGCCATATTTTCAATTTTTGATTTGCTTAAAGCTTTGCCAAAAAATATTTCAAGTACGAATTCTATAAGCAAAATTGTAGATTTTGCAAAAAATTATTTACCAGCATTTGAACTAGGATTTGGCTGGTTGATTCCAGCAATATTTGGAATTATTTTAGGATTATTAATAAGTATTATAAAAAAAGAAAAGATAAAAGAAATAAATTTGTAAAAATTATAAAAAAATTTTACCTTTTTATTAAAATATGATATTATATTTATCAATGGGGGTGAAGTATGGACTGTGTATTTTGTAAGATTGCTGACGGAGAAATACCATCAGATATAATCTACGAAGATCAAAAAGTAATTGCATTTAATGATCTTGATCCACAAGCACCTATCCATTTTCTTGTTATACCAAAAAAACACATAGAAAGTTTGGCTAAATTAGATGAAGAAGATAAGGATATAATTTCTCATATCTTTATGGTTATTAAAAAAATAACAGAAGATCTAAACGTAGCAGAAGATGGCTACAGAATAGTCAACAATACAGGAGAAGATGGAGGACAAAGTGTTAAGCACATGCACTTTCATGTTTTAGCACAAAGATCCTTGCAATGGCCACCAGGTTGATTTCAAACTTAATTGTGTGATACGAGAGGGGGGATAGAGATGACAGAGATCAAAGTTGGAGAAAACGAATCAATAGATAGTGCAATTAAAAGATTCAAAAGACAATGCGCAAGATCCGGTGTTCTAACAGAATATAGAAAAAGAGAACACTACGAAAAGCCAAGCCTTAAGAGAAAAAAGAAATCTGAGGCAGCAAAGAGAAAAAAAAGAAGAAAATAGTAATTTAAGACCCACTTGGGTCTTTTTTTATTGCGTGTAATTTTTATTTTAAAATAATATGAATTTATTAAGTTAAAATCTTATAATGATTTTATATAAAAAAATTTTTATTTTTATATTGTGTTTTGTAAATTAAAGTGCTATAATATTAAAAAAATTAATGCTTTTTGAGAGTTTAATTATGTTCATGGCGAATTTATGTAAAATAAGAAAATTTAAAGTAAATTATTTTATCCGAAATTTTGATGATATTTTTTAAGGTGCCTTTTTGCGATTTTTGCAGGAGGTGCTTTTTTTATATTTAAAATTGGATTTTATTTTATAGTGTATAATATTATCTTAATTTATTTTGACCGATTTTTATTTTATATAATAAGTAAAATAACTTGAAATCTAAGGGGAAAATTATTTTTTATTAGTATTGTTTTTTATCTTGGAACATTTATTTGAAAAATAAAATTATTAGAGGAGAAAATTATGAAAAAAATTTATGCTAGCCAAATTTTAGTGATTGTATTTGGCGTTCTTGTTTGTATTTCCACTGTAATTCCTGCAGCAGAAATTTTGGGTCAAGAAATAAATTTATTAAAACCTGATGATAGCTTTGGCTCTGGAATTATATTGATTGGTCTATCTCTTTTGGCAATTCTTTCATGTTTATTGAAGAAAAAAATTCTTACTATAGTATTTTCTGTTTTAAATTTAGCTATAGCTATTCTTCAATATCAATCATTTGAACAATATATGGAATTTGCCACAACAGGTTTTTATCTTATGATTATTGCAAGCGTACTTCTTTTTGCTGGTTCCATTTTTATGGCTATACAAGTTCCTAAAAAAAATAAGCAAGAAATCAAATGAAAATTATGATTTCTCCTTAGATGAATAGCTTATTAATATGAAAATGAAAAGTAATTTTAAAAATTATTTTTTGTTCAATTTTAAAAACAAGATTTTTGAAATAATTACTCTCTTTTAAAAATCTTGTTTTTTTTTTTGAATTTTTTGCTTTGATTTAGTTTTTACATTTATACATAATTTTATTGACTATATTAAGTATTTTTTGTATATTTATAGTATAAAAATTTGAGGAGATATTATGAAATCAAAAAGTGTATTTAAATCTGTATGTGTATTTGTCGGATTAGGATTTTTATTAACTATTGTTTGGTTAATGATTTTTTCTATGACAATTACTCCAGATGATGCTGAGATGACAGTAGAGCCTTTTAGTGGTGCAAGTGTGACTTTTGGATTTGCATGTGCTCTTATTGCAAATTTTATATATCAATATAACAGTGCTAAGTCTTTGGAGCAAAGAATATATAGCAATACAAGCAGTCTTGAATCTATAAAAATTAGAAATCGTGATTTGGTTGATAAGGCAAATCGTTTGATAGATAAACATCAAAAAAATGAAAAAGAATCTTATATTGATATTGCAAAAGCAAGTTCTATAAAAAAGGAAGAACGTCACGAAAAAAATACTAAAGATCGTTTAAAAACTTATAGCGATGAAGATGTGCTTGTAACAAGTTCACAAGAATTTGGAAAATTTATTAATGATTTTCCAGAACTTAGCAACAATCAAAATGTAAAAATTTTATTAGATGAAATTATTAATAGCGAAAATTATTTATCTAATAGCAAAATTGAACTAAATAGGTGCATTGAATCTTACAATAGCTTAATTCATCAATTTCCTTTGGTTTTATTGCGTAAACCATTAAAATTTACAGATAAAGAATTTTATCGTGAAGAAGTTCAAATAACAGATGAAATGCTAGGAATTTAATTTTATAATTTAATAGGCAATAATTAATTCTTCTATTTTTATAGGAGAATTTTTTATTTTAAATTTATAAATTTTATAAAAAAACACTAAAAATTTGACACTAATTTACAAATGGGCTAGCATAAAATTAGAAGTACATATTTATTGGGGGAACTATGAGAAAAAATAAGAAAAATATTCCTAGTTTTGCCTTGGCTATTATAATTCTATTTGTTTTAATTTTTATTATTAAATTATCTAAGTCAGACAAAAAATCAGAAAAAATTCAGCCACATCCAGCAAAAAATAGCGTGGTTGGATTTAAATCTGATAAGTATTTAAATGATATAGAAAAATTATATGATTCAAATGTTACTTTTGCTGATGAAATGGATAAAGATTATTCTAATGAATTCAAAAACAAAAGAGTAACTGATGATTATCTTTATACAAAAATTGAAAAAATAATTGATGAAGAAACGGAAAATTTAAAGGGCGATTGGCAAGTTGCTGTTGATACAATTAGTGGAAAATCTAATATATCTATTGAGAAAAAATCTTCTGATGAAAATGATGCACAAGTTGCGGCATCAACTATTAAAATTTTTATCGCACTTGAAACTTATAGGCAAGTTGAAGAAGGAATTTTGGATGAAAAAGATGTGGAAGATGATATTTATTTAATGTTAAGAGATTCCAACAATGAAGCTACAGATAGATTAATAGATAAAATTGGCGATAATGATATGAAGACTGCATGTTTAAATGTAGGGAGAATGATAAATAAGGTAACTGGAAAAAATAGATGTGCCTTATATACAAAAATGCATGGAAGAGGCAAAGCCAATCTTGTAAATGCAAAAGACCTCAACAAGGCATTGATTGTAATTTATGATGGAGAAATTATTAGCCGTGAGCATTGCGATATAGCAATGAAAGCAATGTCTGAAAATACTACAACATCAAAAATAAAATTATTGGCTGATTTGCCAAAAAAAGCTAAGGGATTAAATAAATCGGGAGAATATCCAGATGGTGGAATAGAAAATGATATTGCTATAATAGATGTTGGCGATAGTGTTTTTGCAATTTCATTTTTGAGTGATTTTGATGAGCCAGTAAGTCATGGAGGCAGTCCACAATTTGAATCAATGCATAATTTAGGAAGACGAATTTCTAATGCATTTATAGCCTTTGATAAGGATAATTAAAAAATTTAATATGTAAATTAGCCAAAAGAAAAAATCTTTTGGCTTTTTTTATTGAGAAATTTAAAATTTATTTTATTAATTGATAAAAAATAATAGACTAAAAATAAAAATTATTATATGATAGTAGCTAGAAAATTTAGGAGTAGTAATGAATAATTTTATGGATGAATTTTTTAGAAGAAAAGAAGATGGTTTTGTCTTTGATTCATATAGTTTTTTGCATTTAATTTTATTTGCCTTTATGGTAATTGTAGCAATTTTATTATATAAATACAGAAGAAAAATCAAAGAAAATAAAAAAATATATAAATATGTAAGATTTATTTTTATTTTTTTGCTGGCATTTCAGCAGATAAGTTTTTTATATTTTATTTGTTTTGTAAGAAAAGATACAATAAATGAAGCCTTGCCCTTATACACTTGTAGGATAAGTATTTATAGTGGATTTTTTGCACTTATATTTAATTCAAATAATTTAAAAATTCTTACAATTTTTTGGGGACTAATAGGTGGAATTATTGGATTGATTTTTCCAGATTTAATGCCATATTCATGGCCTCATATTATGTATGTAAATTTCTTTTTGACACATTTTTTAGTATTTTGGGTTTCACTATTTTTCCTAATAGTCGACAAAATTAAAATAAAAAAAGAAAATTTGAAATTTTTATTTATATTTGTAAATGTATTTTTGCTAATAACTGAAATAATAAATTTGAAATTTAATTTAAATTATGCTTATCTTTCTTATAGTCCAGTTTTTACAAATTTATTAAATAAACTACCAGCAATAATTTATTTTTTATTGGCTGCAATTTTATATAATTTTTCTATCTTTTTAAATTTTTATATTTTTAAAAAATTGAAATTAATCGAAGTCAATTGATATTATTTTGCAAAATTTTAGCAAAATAATATCAATTGGCTTTTATTTTTTTATCAAAAAGTGTAATATAATATTAGATGTAAGTTTTTGTAATATAATGCAAAGGTTTTTATAATTAAATGGAGGTATTATGAAAGAGTATGGAGTTTTTGATATAATTGGACCAATTATGATAGGACCTTCGTCTTCTCATACTGCAGGAGCTGCAAGAATTGGACAAGTTGCTATATCAATTGTAAAAGACGGTTTTACTAGGGTAGATTTTCATCTTCATGGATCATTTGCTCAAACTTATAAGGGACATGGAACTGACAAGGCACTTCTTGCAGGAGTTTTAGGTTTTAGACCAAATGACAAAAGATTAAGAGATTCATTTAAAATTGCCGACGATGAAGGACTTGAATATCATTTTATAAAAGATGATCTAGGACCGGTTCATCCAAATACTGCAAAAATTGTTTTTTATTATCCAGATGGAACAACATCATCAGTTACTGGCTCATCAATTGGTGGTGGAAATATAGAAATAATTGAAATTAATGATGTGTCAATTTCTTATAATGGAAAATTCCCAACAATTATTTTAAGATACAAAGAACAAAAAGGCGTAATTTATGAAGTAAGTAAGCTTTTAGCAACTAATGATTACAATATTGAAAGTATGAAAACAGTAAAAGCTGACGATGAAGTAACACTAATTGTTGAATTAAATGAAAAATTAGAAGTAGAAATTATTGACGAGATTATAAATAATAAGAGATATGATTACGCAAATTATATAGAAGGGGTTAGATAATGTTTAGAAAAGCATCTGAAGTTATAGAAGAATGTGAAAGTAGAGGAGTCCACATCAAAGATTTAGTTCTTGAAGAAGAATTAAAATCATCGCAAATCAATAAAGATGATATTTTATTTAATTTGACACAAATGTTTAAGGTTATGGAAGAATCTGCTACAGGAAATTTAAATCATGAAACAAAAACTGCAATGGGTATGATTGATGGATTTGCAAAAAAAATGAACGCTTATTCAAAAGAAGGAAAATCCATTACAGGAAATTTTGTCACAGAGGCAATGGCAATGGCGTTTTCAACTCTAGAAATTAGTGCAGCAATGGGAGAAATTGTTGCAAGTCCTACTGCAGGTTCTTCTGGAATTTTGCCAGCGATTTTATATTCTCTTAAAAAACGTGAAGGATTTTCTGATGAAAAAATGGTTGATGCAATGTTAACAGCTATTGGAATCGGAAAAATAATTGGATATTATGGATCTTTTGCAGGAGCTGAAGGCGGTTGCCAAGCAGAAACAGGATCAGGAGCTGCCATGGGAGCAGCTGCAGCATGTTTTCTTTACGATCAAAGCCCAGAAGTTTGTTTTCACGCAGCAAGTTTTGCATTTTTGCATGTGTTAGGTCTTGTTTGTGATCCAATTGCAGGGCTTGTAGAATATCCTTGTACTTTTAGAAACGCATCTGGAGTTGTAAACGCATTTATTTCTGCTGATATGGCAATGGCAGGAATCACAAGCATAGTTCCATTTGATGAAGTTTGTAAAGCGGCTGGAGAAGTTGGATCTACTTTACCAGAAGCTTTAAGAGAAACAGGAATAGGTGGAATAGCAGGAACAGAAACAGGAAGGAAAATTAGAAAGAAATTTTTCGCACTAGGAAATGACTCTACAAAAGAAAATAAATAAATTAAATTAGTAGGCTTTTGCCTACTTTTTTTATTTTGATTTTTGGGTATAAATTTTTTGAGAGGAGTTTTTATGAAAATAAATTTTATTAGAGCTTTTGAAGATAATTATATTTGGACAATAGAAAAAGAAAAAGAGGTAATTTTAATTGACCCAGGAGAGGCAAATCCTTGTTTTGATTATTTGAAAGATAAAAAATTATACGCAATTTTATTAACTCACAAACACATGGACCATGTTGGTGGAGTGAAAAAATTAAAGGAAAAATATAAAGGTGTAAGAGTTTATGGTCCAGCTGAAACGAAAAATTTAAATGATATTACTTTAAAAGATAAAGATGAATTTGAAATTTTTGGATATAAATTTATAGTTTTAAAAACTAATGGCCATACCGAAGAACATATTTCTTATTTGGTAGATGGAAATTTATTTTGTGGAGATACAATATTTTCTTCGGGGTGTGGAAGAGTTTTTACTGGAGATTATCAAAGTTCTTTTGATTCCGTTCAAAAAATCAAACAATTGGATAAAAATATTTTGATTTATCCAGCTCATGAATACACTATTGATTGTATAGAATCATCAAAAAGAATTATTAAAGATAAAATTATGGACGATGCAATAAGTGAGGCCAAAGAAAAACTTTCAAGATCTCTTCCTAGCCTTCCGACAAGTGTTGAAAAAGAATTTTTAATCAATCCATTTTTTATGGCAAAAAATTTAGAAGAGTTCAAGGAATTTATAAAAATTAAAAATTGACATATTTTTTCAAAAAATTTATAATACTAAAAGGGAATGAAGTTCTCCCTTAGATTATTTCTAAAACCGCATTTTGCTGATGACTTCTGTTACTATTAGGGGACAGATTTCATCAGTTTTTTTGTCCCAAAAAGGAGGATTTATGTTAGTTTCTTTTGGTCTAATTATTATTTTTGGGTTAATATTTGGATTTTTTTGCAAAAAATTAAAAATACCTGCTCTAATTGGTATGCTTTTTACTGGAATTATTTTAGGACCTAATGTTTTAAATTTAATTGATTCAAAGACTTTAAATATTTCAGCAGAGCTTAGACAAATTGCCTTGATTGTAATTTTAATTAAGGCTGGTCTTTCTTTGGATGTTTCTGATTTAAAAAGAATAGGAAAATCTGCAATTTTATTGTCATTTTTGCCTGCAAGTTTTGAAATATTAGCCTATTTTATTTTTGCAAGAATATTTTTCAAAATAAGAAGTGTTGATGCACTTTTAATGGGTTCGGTTCTTGCAGCTGTTTCGCCAGCTGTTGTTGTGCCAAGAATGGTAAAATTAATTGAAGAAAAAAGGGGAGTTGAAAAATCAATCCCACAAATGATTCTTGCTGGTGCATCTTGTGATGATATATTTGTTCTTGTTTTGTTTTCATCATTTTTGTCAATGGCAAAGGGAGAAGATGTAAGTTTGATTTCTTTGGCAAATGTTCCAATTTCTATAATTTTGGGAATTATTGTAGGAGCTATTATTGGCTATATTTTATATATCGTTTTTGAATTTTTTTATAAAAAAGGCGATATGATAAGAAATTCCACTAAGCTTATAATAATTCTTGCTATTTCATTCTTGTTAGTAGCAATGGAAAATATATTAAAAGATAAAATTGCTTTTTCATCTCTTTTGGCAGTTATAGCTATGAGTTGTGTTTTCAAAATCAAGGCAAATGATGAAGTTTCTTCAAGGCTTTCAGAAAAATTTGGAAAATTATGGATTTTTGCAGAAGTTTTATTATTTGTTTTGGTTGGAGCTGAGGTTAATATTTTTTATATAAGAAAACTTGGATTTACTTCGATTATTATGATTTTTTTGGCACTTATTATTAGGTCTTTGGGAACTTTGCTTTCAATTTCGACTTCAAATTTAAATAAAAAGGAAAAATTGTTTACAGTTTTTTCTTATATGCCAAAGGCAACCGTTCAAGCAGCTATTGGAGCAGTTCCACTTGCAAATGGGCTTTCTAGTGGAGAAATAATTTTATCGATGGCAGTCTTGGGGATTATAATTACAGCTCCTATTGGTGCAATATTTATTGATAATTTTAACCAAAAATTATTAGATTGAAAGACATATTTTTGATAAAATATCAGTATATTATATAAAAACAGAGGAAAAAATGAGTAAAATTGATTTTAAAAAAATAAAATTGGATAATGGCGAGACCATGGCTTATAGACATGTGGGCTGTGGAGAAAATAAAGTTATTTTGATTCACGGTTTTCAATCATCTTCCCAATTTTTTGAAGATTTATTGGAAAATATTGATAAAAAAATTGAAGTATTTGCTCCAGATTTAATTGGATACGGGGAAAGCTCTTATGAAAATAAGCACAAGGAAATGAAAGAGTGGGCAGAGGATTTGAAATATTTTGCTGATTCTTTGAATATAGATAATTTTTCTCTTGTAGGCTGGTCTTTGGGTGGACTTGTCGCCATGGATTTTGCAGGAATGTTTCCTGAAAAAATAAAGCAATTAATTTTGATAGCTTCTGTTGGAGTTAAGGGTTTTGTTATGCCAAAAGATAAAGATGTAAATGATGAAGATAAAAAATTAAAACTTCCTAATTTTTTGAAAAATTTTAACATTAAACACGATCATTCTTTTACTGTTCCTATTTTAAATGGAATAAAAGATAAGGATATTGATTTTTTTGAAGATTTATTTAGGCAAACAATTTATAATGTCAACGATCCAAATCCTGATGATTTAAGGAAAATGGCTGAAGATTTTCTAAAACAAAGGTGTTTTTTGGAATCTCTGCTTTCTATGGTAACCTACAATAACACGAAAGAAAAAGGAAGTGGATTGATTGAAAAAATAAATAAAAAAGTTACATGGATTCATGGAAACAAAGATATGGTTATACCAATTGACGATGCTTTAGAAAGTATTGAATATTTTCCAAACAAGGTTAATTTTATAAAATTTGAAAATTCTGGTCATGCTGTATTTGTAGATGAAAAAGAAAAATTTGTAGAAATTTTTGAAGATTTGATAAAAAATGAAAATTAAATATTTAATAATTTATTTTATATTTGTTTCCTTAATTTCGATTTTTCTAGTGTTCTATGATAAAATTGCTTCAAAAAAATTTAAAAGGAATAGAATAAGGGAAAATATTCTTTTGCTATTTGCCTTTATGGGAGGAGCGTTTTTTATGTATATTACCATGAAATTAATTCATCATAAAACTCGTCACAAAAAATTTATGATAGGCATTCCGATTTTTATAGGATTACATATTTTTCTTGGATTTTATTTATTTAATAGAATTTAAAATAAAATTATTTAAATGCGGCAATTATTTGTCGCTTTTAAATTGTCAAATAGGGTAAGAATAAGTTAATGTATAAAGGAGAAAAAGATGAAAGAGTATGTAGATTTGTACGATAATTTTAGAAATAAAACTGGAGAAATTATAGAAAGAAGAGATATTGTGCCAAGAGGTCTTTATCGACTTATCATCCATGTTTTAATTTTTGATAGAAAGGGAAGACTTTTGATTCAAAAAAGAAGTAAAGTAAAAAAATCTTGGCCAAATTTATGGGACTTGACAGTTTCAGGAGCGGTATCAAGTGGAGAAAGTTCGCAAACAGCTGCATCCAGAGAATTATTTGAAGAGCTTGGAATAAAATATGATTTTTCAAAATCTTATCCAAATATTTCGGTGAATACTGGATTTAGAATTGATGATGTCTTTATAATAAGTAATAAAAATATAGATTTAAATAAATTAAAATTGCAAAAAGAAGAAGTTTCTGATGCAAAATTTGTAAGTTTAAATGAGCTAATTAAAATTATTGACGAAAAAGAATTTGTTCCTTATCAAAAAGATTATATTAATTTGCTATTTTATTTAAGAAATAATTCGAATTTATTTGTTAATGATTAAATAATTAAGAATTATTATCATTTTCCACGCAAAGGTGTATAATAATTTTATAAATCCGAGTAAATAACTAGGAATAAAATTTTTAGGGAGGAATAATGAAAGACAGTAAAATAATTTTAGTTGGCGATGGAGCTGTAGGAAGTTCTTTTGCTTATGCCTCTACAATTCTTGGTATTGGAAGAGAATTGGGAATTATAGATATAAATGAAAAAAAGGCAGAGGGAGATGCAATGGATCTTTCCGATGTGCTTTCTTTTACAAATCCAAAACACATTTATAAGGCAGATTATAGTGATTGTAAAGATGCGGAAATAGTTGTAATTACAGCTGGAATTCCACAAAAATCTGGAGAATCTAGACTTGATTTAATAGAAAAAAATCTTAAAATTTTTAAAGATATGATTGGACAAATCGTAGATAGCGGTTTTGATGGAATATTTTTAGTTGCATCAAATCCAGTTGACATTTTGACTTATGCAACTTGGAAATATTCAAAATTTCCAGCAAATAAAGTTATAGGCACAGGAACTACTCTTGATTCTTCAAGATTTAAAAAAGAAATTGCAAATTTAATAGGAATTGATCCAAGAAGCGTTGAAGCTTTTATAATGGGAGAACATGGAGATAGCGAATTTGCAGTTTGGTCACACACAAATGTAGGCGGTATGCCTTTGTATGAATGGGTTAAAAGCCACAGCGAAACTGACGAAAAAGAACTCTTAGATACTTTTGAAAAAGTAAAAAATGCAGCTTATGAAATAATTGATAAAAAAGGAGCAACTTTTTATGGAATAGGCATGGCGCTTGCTAGAATTGTTGAAGCAATTATAAACGATCAAAATTCTGTATTTTCTACTTCATCATATCTTGATGGGGAATATGGTTTAGAAGATATTTTTATTGGAGCTCCATCAGTTATTGGAAAAAATGGAGTAAAATGGGTTCTTGAAGTGCCACTTACTGATATAGAAGATGAAAGAATGAAAGAAAGCGCAAAAACATTAAAAGAAATAATAAATAAATCAAATATGTAATAATTAGGAGCTGTTGTAAAATTATAGATAATTATAACTTTGCAACAGTCCTTTTTATATTAAAAAATTCAAATAGGGTAATAATATAAGGAATAGTTTATTATAAGGAAGGTAGAAAATGGCAGATATAAATAAAATAAAAGAAATGGAAGAAATTCTAAATAAAAACACCAAAGAAGTAGAAGATTTTAGAAAGGCACTTGAAAAATTTAAAAACAGCCAAAAAGATTATAAAAAATTATCCGATTATTATTCGTCAGAAGAATATATGAAAGACTTAGAAGAATCAAATCAAGGAAAAATTGACCCAGAAATAAGTCAAGGTATTTTTTCAGAAGATTTAGTTTATGATTTATTAGGAGATAATTATTATTTGGCAGTTGATATGCTTGAGCTTGCAACAGAAATAATTAAAAATAATTAAAAAAATCCCCTAGCTTTTTAAATTTTTTACTGGCAAAGCCAATAAGAAAAATATAAAAAGCTAGGGGATTTAATTTTATTATCTTCTTACAGCTTTTACAATTGCAGAAACCAAAACTATTGACATAATAGCTTCTGGAAGTCCATTTGTAATTATTGCGCCAAAAATTGTACTCCTTGCAGCCTCAACAGAAATACCCAAGGCTGTTACATATTTTTCAGCATAAAACAAATAAATAAAACCCATAACAAAAAGAGTATTAGTCATTGTTCCAACAAAAGATGCAATAGCTACAGAAAGATTTGAATTTTTATTTTTATAAGTTAAATAAAGCATACAAATAGCAATTATAGTTATTACTATAGAAATTACAATTTGATATATTTTTGCTTGATGAGTTAAATTATAAAATACCAAATAAATTAAAAATCCTGTAAGAATTGTCCACAAAATCAAAGAAATTTTTCTGATTTTTTCATTATTTTTGTCTTTTAATCCTTTAAAAGCTAGTCCTGCAAAAATTCCTATTAAAATTCTTGGCAAAACTGAAATTATTGGATTATAAAAAACAAATGAAATTGGACCAGGTCTAAGCATAGCATTTGCTATCGAAGATAGACCAAAAATAAATCCCACAAGACCACCAACGATTGGTCCTTCCAAAATTGCAGCTATAATAACTGGTATGTGCATGGTCGTAATATTAATTAGACCTAGGGGAATGTATCCCATCGGAGTGAATCCTAAAACCATAGTGATTGCTCCAAGCATAGCAACAGTTACCATTTTACGAGTTTTTTCTTTATTATTCATATTACCTCCTGATACAACTCCTTTCGGATGTCGTTCATTATACAATTATTATATACCAAAAAATTAAAATGTCTAAAAATTAACTAAGAAGTTTGCGAAAATCATTTATGAAAAAACAAAAAAATGAAAATTAAAAATAAAAAAACGCAGATAAAAATCTGCGTTAAATTTGGTGCGCCATCAGGGATTCGAACCCTGGACACCCTGATTAAGAGTCAGGTGCTCTACCAACTGAGCTAATGGCACTAACTTGCTGACTTATTAATAATACCATCTTATAATTTTTTTGTCAACAAGGGGAAATTTTTAATAGTGAAATTATAAATCTTTTTGTTTTAATTTCATTATTAAGTTTGTATATGCTATAATGTGTAGTGGATGTTTACTTGGGACCCATCCGAAAAAAATCAAGGAGGTATTTATGTCTAGTCAAGGATATAATTTTAAGGATACAAATTTTTTAGTTAAGTCAGCTGCGATCGCGGCTTTGTATGCAATAATCACTTTAATGTTCCCGTCTCTTGCGTACGGACCTATCCAATTACGTTTTAGTGAAATTTTAGTTCTTTTGGTTTTTTATAACAAAAGATTTATTCCGGGACTTTTATTGGGATGTTTTTTGGCTAATTTTGCGTCTGATATTGCTGTGTTTGATGTGATTTTTGGAACATTCGCATCTTTTTTGGCTTTTATGATGATTATTAGACAAAAAAATTTGTTCATAGCATCTTTGTTTCCAGTTTTATCTATGGTTATTCCAGCTATTGGAACTTATATTTTGTTAGATTCATCAACTGCTTTCATTATTATGCTTGGACAATTTATGATGAGTGAATTTATTGTTGTATCTGTAATTGGCATTTTTATTTTTAAAATTTTAGAAAATAATTCTGCTTTTATGAATATAATTAAAAATTTCTAAGAAAAAAGGGACTGTTGTAAAAATTATGAATAATCATAATTTGCAACAGTCCCTTAAATATTTTTAATTATTTTTCTTCTTTATCTTTTGAATTTTTTTCTTCGTATTCTTCTTTTGTCAAAACATCAACTATTTCTGCTTTAACTGCTTGTACGTTTATTCCTGTTAGGCTATAAACTTCTTTTTTGATGTTTCTATCTAATGATGCAAATACTTCTTGTGCTTTTTTGCCGTATTCAAGAATTATTTTTGTGTGAACTACAGCATTTTTTGCATCGTCAACGTCGATTGAAATTCCTGATGTATTTTCTCCGTCTGTAAAGTTATCAGCTATTGATGAAAATACATTTTTTTTCAATTCTAAAATTCCGTCTGTTTTTGTTAAAACTTTTTTTGCAATTTTTGCTATTACATTGTCGTTAATTGTATATTCACTTACTTCGTTTGCATATTCTGCTTGAATTTCTTTGTTTTCAATTCTATCCATAATTTTCTCCTTTTAAATTTCAACTTGCTAACTTGTTTACCTTATATTGTTACCCGAAGTTTTTCTAAATAAACAATTTTTAACAAAGATTTCAAATTATTTGGATAATTTTTTTATTATTTTTTCAATTTCTTCGATTTTTTCTATTCCATCTTCATTATTTTTATCAAGTGCCTTGTAGACGCAATGTTCAAGATGGGAGGAGAGGACATCGGAATTTATATTTTTCAAAATTGAAATTGATGCCATTATTTGGTTTGAAATATCTATACAATATCTGTCATCTTCAACCATTTTGATAAGTCCGTCTAACTGTCCTCTGACTGTTTTTAATTTTCTTAGGGTTTTATCTTTGTCAGCTTGCATTATTTATACTCTATGCCAACAAACTCATATCCAGCATCATTTATTTTTTCTTTTATTTCGTTTTCATCAATTGCTCCAAAGTAATCGACTTCTGCTAATTTTTCATCTAAATTAACTTCGGCATTTTCAATTCCAGAAATATTTTTAAGAATTTCTTCTACACGATTTTTGCAATGGTTACAGCTCATTTGGTTTACTTTTACTATCATTTTGTTTAATTCGTTCATTTTTTTCTCCTTTATATTTTTATTTTTTTCTTTTTCAATTTCTTCTTTTATTTTTTCTTCGTTTTCAAAATTTGCTTTAAATTTTCTAAGTCTTAGTGAGTTTAAACAAACAAATATTGATGAAAAACTCATGGCAAAGGCTCCAAACATTGGGGAAAGTTTTAATCCAAAAGCAGGATAGAGAAGACCTGCTGCAAGTGGGATTCCAATTATATTATAGAAAAACGCCCAAAAAAGATTTTCTTTAATGATTTTTATAGTTGATTTTGATAGTTTTAATGCTGATACAATATCCAAAATATTATTGTTAATTAAAATAATATCCGCAGATTCTATCGCTACATCTGTTCCATTTCCTATTGCCATTGACACATCACTTCTAGCAAGTGCTGGAGCATCATTAATTCCATCTCCAACCATCAAGACTTTTTTTCCTAGTTTTTGCAAATTTTTAATTTCTTTTTCCTTGTCTTGGGGCAAAACTTCTGCGTATTTTTCGTCAATATTTAAGGCATTTTTTATTGCCTCAGCAGTTTTTTCGTTATCTCCTGTAATCATCCTAACTTCATAGCCCATTTTTTTCATTTCATCAATTGCAATTTTTGATAAATTTTTTGGTTTATCTTGAACGGCTATTATTCCAATTACTTTTTTTTCATCAGCAAAATACATAGAAGTTTTTCCTTCATTTGAAAATATATCAGCTTTTTTCTCATAAGATTTTAAATCTATATTTTTTTCTTTCATCAAGGAAATATTTCCACCATAATAAATTTTGTTTTCATATTTTGCTTTTATTCCTTTACCAGAAATCGCCTCAAAGTCTTCTATATTTTTTGCTTGAATATTTTTAGCTTTTGCATATTCGCTTATGGCGTGTGATAGGGGATGCTCACTATTATTTTCGATTGAGCTTGCAATTTTTATAAATTCATTTTCATCAATTTCTGAAATTATATCAGTAACTTGCGGTTTTCCCTCAGTTATTGTTCCAGTTTTATCTAGTAAAATTGTATCAACTTTGTGAAGATTTTCTAAGTTTTCTGCATTTTTAAATAAGAGCCCAAATTGAGCACTTTTTCCTGTAGCAACCATAATTGCCATTGGAGTTGCAAGTCCCAAGGCGCATGGACAAGAAATTACTAAAACAGAAATTGCAAAATTTAAAGAAAATTCAAAACCATATCCCAAAATCATCCAAACTACAAAAGTAATTAAAGAAATTATCATTACAGTTGGAACAAAAATTGCAGAAATTTTATCGGCAAGTTTTGCTATTGGTGCTTTTGTTTCATTTGCCTGATTTACAAGCTCAATTATTTTTGAAAGCGTAGTATCTTCTCCAACTTTTGTAGCTTCAAATATAAAAGAGCCTTGTTTATTTAAAGTTGCAGAAATAACTTCATCTCCAATATCTTTATTTACAGGAATTGATTCGCCAGTTATTGCAGATTCATCAACAAGAGATGAACCTTCTTTTACAATTCCATCAACAGGAATTGCCTCTCCTGGTCTAACTAAAATCAAATCTCCTTTTTTCAAATCTTCAACCAAGATTTCTACTTCTTTTTTATCTTTTAAAATTCTAGCTTTTTTTGGAGCAAGATCCATCAAAGATTCCAAAGATTTTTTTGTTTGACCTTTAGATTTTTTTTCGAAATATTTTCCCAAAGTAATCAAAGTCAAAATCATTGCTGATGATTCAAAATATAGGTTATGCCTATAATTTTCTACAATTTCAAATTTTTCAAAGCCAAGACCATAAGCCATTCTCATTATGGCAAATATTCCATAAATCAATGCGGCAAAAGATCCAAGTCCTACTAAAGTATCCATATTAGATGCTTTGTTAAAAAGAGCTTTAAAACCGGAAATATAAAAAATTCTATTTACAAAAACTATTGGCAAGGTTAATAAAAATTGCAAAAAAGCAAAGTTTACACTGCCACGCGCTCCCATTAAAAAATGAGGAAGTGGAAGATTTATCATGTGTCCCATAGAAACATACATAAGTGGAATCAAAAATATAAAAGAAATAATTAATCTGTTTTTGACAATTTTTTCTTCATCAAAAGTTTTATTATTTTCTTTTAAATTTTTTTTATTTTTTGGCTTTGCTCCATAGCCAATTTTTTCAACAGCTTTTATAATATCATTTTCAGAAATTTTTCCATCATCATAAGAAACAGTCATGGTTTCCGAAATAAGATTTACATTTACAAAATCAACGCCGAGTTTTTCGACAGCTTTTTGAACATTTGCCTGACAAGATGCACAAGTCATTCCACTAACATCAAAGCGTTCTTTCATTTTACCTCCTAACTAACACCGTGTGGGGGTGTTATTTTTATTATATGCTTATAATAATTTTTGTAAAGAAATATTTTTTAATTTTGATGGGTAGAAAATAAATAAGGAGTAAAAAATGAAAAGATATAATATGATTTTTAAAGGGAGAGTACAAGGAGTTGGCTTTAGATATAAATCTTATTTGCTTGCAAATGAACTTGGCTTAACTGGAGATGTAAATAATTTATATGATGGAGATGTTGAATTAAATATTCAAGGAGATAGAGAAAAAATAGATTTATTTTTGGAAAAATTGGCTATGGATAGATTTATAAGAATTGATGATATAGAAATTAAAGAAAAAGAATTAATAAAAGATGAGGAAAAATTTAAATTGTCTTAAAAATTAAATTGTAACAAAAAAGGCTCTTGCAAAAATACAAGAGTCTTATTTTTTGTCGAAAAAATTGCTTATTGCAGGATTTATTATTGCAAGAATTATTGATGCAATTAAAGCAGTTCCAAAAGAATTTATGCTAGCACCACTTGCAAGATTAAATGTAATTTGTAAAACAATTGCGTTTACTATAAAAGAAAATAAACCAAAAGTTAATATTGTTAATGGAAGAGATAATAATTTTAAAATTGGTTTTATAATTGCATTTACAAACATCAATATTAAAGCTGTAATTATTATTGCCTTATTTTCTGTAAAAGTTATTCCATCAAATAAAATATCAAGAAGATAAAGACTAATTGCGTTTGCAATCCATTGAATTAAAAATGTCATTATTTTCACCTCGATTCAATAAGTTATTATACAATGACTTTACAAGTTGAAATAAAAAAATCAATATTTAAAGTAAAAAGCTCCATTTCTATGTGAAATGTACTATAATAATCTTGACTCATTATTTTGGATAAGAGTTGATATTAAATTAAAAATATTTATTTTCTAAAATAAATAAAAAAGAAATGAAATTATTGAGGAGAAGAAATGATTTATACACTTACTTTAAATCCATCTATTGATTATGTTTTAAAAATTGATAAATTTGAAGATGGACAAACTTTAAGAAGTAATGCAGAAGAAAAATATCCTGGTGGAAAAGGAATTATGGTTTCTAAACTTTTGAGAAATCTTGGAGAAAATTCAATAAATATTGGTTTTCTTGGTGGATTTACAGGAGATTTTATTAGAAAAAAATTAAATGATTTGGGAATCGAGGAAGATTTTACGAGAATAGAAGATGATTCTAGAATAAATGTGAAATTAAAATATGAAACAGAAACTGAAATTAATGCTCAAGGTCCTCAAATTAAAGAAGAAGAAATTGAAGAATTTTTAAATTATTTAGACCAATTGCAAGAAGATGATTTTGTAATAATATCTGGTTCAATTCCGAAATCTTTAGGAGATGATTTTTATAGGGTTATTGTAAATTTACTTGAAATGAATAATGTAAGATTTGCTCTAGATACTTCTGGTAAAAAATTATACAAACTTTCATCTTATAAACCATTTTTGGTAAAGCCAAATAAGTATGAGCTTTCTGAAATTTTTGAAGATAAAATTGATAGTGAAGAAAAAATTGTAAAATATGCAAGAAAATTAATTGACCAAGGAGCTGAAAATGTAATTGTTTCACTTGGCAAAGACGGGTCGATTTTTGTTGATAATAGTGTTACATACAAGGCAAAACCAATTGAAGGAAAATTAATTAATTCTGTAGGAAGTGGAGATAGCATGGTTGCAGGATATATTTACGGTTATATGAAAGGACTTTCAAAACTTGATTCATATAAACTTGCAATAGCTTGTGGAAGTGCAACAGCCTTTAGTCCTGATATTGCTGAAAAAGAACTTATAGATGAAATTTTTAAAAAAGTTGAGCTTGAAAAATGGGAATAAAGCTATATGATTAAAAATCAAAAAAATAAATTTTCACTAGCTTAATAATTTAAGCTGGTGTTTTTTTATTGTTTAAAATTGGGTATAGGTAAAATAAGCGAGGTAAGATATGAAAGAATTAGAAAAAATTATAAATGAACAAAAAATATTTTTTAGAACTGGCTTAACCAACACAGAAGATTTTAGAAAAAAAGCATTAATAACTTTAAAAAAATCTATTGATAAGTATAAGGAAGAAATTATTTATGCCTTAAAAATGGATTTAAATAAATCAAGCACAGAATCTTATATTTCAGAAATTGCAAGTGCCTATGTAGAAATTGATTTTTCCTTAAAAAATTTATCAGATTGGATGAAAGATACAAGAGAGATTACAAATATGGAGGCAATGCCTGCAAAATCTTTTACAAGATATGAACCTTTGGGTGTGACTTTAATTATTTCTCCATGGAATTATCCGTTTTTGCTTGCAATAAATCCAATTGTAAATGCAATTTCAAGTGGTAATACTGTAATTTTAAAAACTTCAAAAAAATCTTCTTATACATCAAAAATAATAAAAAAATTATTGGATGAAAGTTTTGATAGGACATTTATTTATTGCGTTGACAATGAAAAAGTAAGTCATGATGAACTTTTATCTTACAAATACGACCATATATTTTTTACTGGCTCTCAAAAGGTTGGAAAAATTATTATGAAAAAAGCAAGTGAAAATTTGACTAAAGTTACGCTTGAGCTTGGTGGCAAATCTCCTTGCATAGTTGATGAAAGTGCAAATTTAAAATTCGCCGCAAAAAGAATTATTTGGGGAAAGCTTTTAAACAGCGGACAAACTTGTGTAGCACCAGATTATTTGTTGGTTCATAAAGATGTTAAAAAAGAACTTTTAAGATTGATGAAACAAACAATATTAGAATTTTATGGCGATAGAGCATTGGAAAATCCTGATTATCCAAGAATAATTGACAAAAATTCTTTTGAAAGACTTATTAATTTGATAGAAGATCAAAATATTTACACCGGTGGTTTGTATAATTCAAAAACTTTAAAAATTGAGCCTACAATAATTGATGATGTAGATTTTGCAAATAAAATTATGCAAGAAGAAATTTTTGGACCAATTCTTCCAGTAATAGAATATAATGATATTTTTAAAATTATAGAAAAATTAAAATTTATGGATAAGCCTCTTTCAATGTATATTTTTAGTGAAGACCAAGAACATATTGATAGACTAACTTATGATTTGTCATCAGGCGGAGTTTGTATAAATGATACGATAATGCATTTGACAAATCCTAATTTAGAATTTGGAGGAGTTGGAGAAAGTGGAATGGGCGGTTATCATGGGAAATTTGGTTTTATGAATTTTTCAAACAGAAAATCTATAATGATTAGGTCGAACAATATTGATATAAAAATAAAATATCCACCATATTCAAAAGGTCAAGAAAAAATAATTAAAAAAATTTTTAAATGAGAATCCTAATTTATCTAGGATTCTTATTTTTTTATTTTATTTTAATTTATTGAATAAAAAAATTACAAAAGTATAATAGCTTTTATATCAAGGGGTGGTTTAATGGTGTTTATATCTGATGAAAAGAAAAATGAAATTTTAGAAAATTCAGATATTGTAGCAATTATTGGAGATTATGTAGATTTAAAAAAATCTGGAAACTCTTATAAGGGTTTGTGTCCTTTTCATAACGAAAAGACACCATCCTTTACAGTTGATGACAGGAAACAATTATTTCATTGCTTCGGTTGTGGCGAAGGTGGAGATGTTGTTTCTTTTATTATGCACAAAGAAGGACTTTCCTATATTGATTCTATGAAATATTTGGCTAAAAAAGCTGGTATAAAACTTGATGATACAAAATCTTCTAAAGAAAATAAAATTTTAAATAGATATTACGATATTAATAAAGATATAATGATGTATTTTTACAAAAATTTGTTGACTGATAAGGCTTGTCAAATTTATTTAAAAAACAGAGGATTTAGGTCAAATATTGTAAATACTTTTATGCTTGGTTTTGCTAAAAATTCTTGGGATGATTTATTATCTTATGTAAAAAAGAAAGATTATCTTTTGGATGATATTGAAAATTTGGGTTTAATTAAAAAATCTCAAAATGGAAAATATTATGATAAGTACAGAAATAGATTGATTTTTCCAATTATAAATCACTATGGAAAAGTTATTGGATTTGGTGGAAGAAGTATTGATTCTACTATGCCAAAATATTTAAATTCACCAGAAAGCCAAGTTTTCAAAAAAAGATACAACCTCTATGGTTTAAATATTTTCAAAAAACAATCTAATAAAGATATTATCTTGGTTGAAGGATATATGGATGTAATTGGTTTAAATAATCAAGGTATTGACCAAGCTGTGGCAAGTCTTGGGACATCACTTACAAGCGATCAGGCAAAACTTTTAAAAAGATATGCAAAAAATGTTTATATTTGCTACGACGAAGATAATGCTGGAATAAAAGCTACAGATAGGGCAATTGAAATTTTATTAGATGAAGGAATAAAACCAAATATAATTAGCCTTGAAAAGGGTCTTGACCCAGATGATTTTGTAAAAAAATATGGCAGAGATGCTTTTATTAAAAAAATGGATGAGGCTAGTGATGTTTACAATTACAAGTATAATAAAATTCTCGACTTATATGCGGAAAGTAAGGACAATGAAAAATTTGAAAAATTAAATTTATTTATAGAATTTTTATCTTCAATAAAATCAGATCTTACTAGAGAAATTTTTATAAATAATGTAAGCAAACTTTTTGATATAGATAAATCTACTTTAAAAGAATCTGTCTTAAAGTATAATGATAACTACAAAAAGACTTACAAAAATCAAAATAAAGATAGTTTTTATAATAAAAATGATTTTAAAAATTTTAACACCAATCAAAACACAATTATTGAAAGAAAAAAATATTCTGTTTCCACAAATGAGCTTGAAACTTTAAGATTATATCTTAATCAAAAAGATGAGTATGATGAAAATAAAGATTTTTTTGATCAAGTTATAGTGGATGAAAAATTGCTTGAAATAAAACAATATATTGACAAAAATGGTTTTGATAAGATAAGCGAAAATTTTTCAAATGACTACCAATTTATTATAGATTACATCAAAGATAAGTCCAATAAGATTGTAGGAAATGAATTAATAGAAAAAATAAATTTAGAAAATAGAAAAAAACTTTTAAAAAAGTTAAGAAATAGAGACTAATCACTTCAAAGCTGGAGGGGAGACTTATGACTAGTGATAACGAAAAGATGCTAGAAGATGATCTTCTAAGGGAAATAATAGATGAATTTAAATCTATTAGTGAATCTCAAGATGGAGTTGTAACTTACAAACAAGTTTACACTTTTGAGACCTTTAAAGAAATGGAAGATGAAAGCAAAAAATATGTTATAGGCCAAATTATATCCAATGGAATAGAGATTGTTGAAGAACAAAGAACTGTTTTGGACGAAGATGAAGATGACGAAGAAATCAGAGAAGAACTTGATAATGATGACGATGAAGATTTTTCAGATGAAAAACTTGAAGATCACATGAAAAAAGTTTCTAACAAGCAAAAGTTAGAAAAAAAATTTATACAAGATGAAGCTATCACTGGTATAAAGTTGGATGACCCTGTAAAAATGTATTTAAAAGAAATTGGAAAAGTTAAGCTATTAGATGCTCACGAAGAAATATTTTTGGCGAAAAAAATGGAGCTTGGAGATATTGCTTTCAGGAGTAAAAGTGGTAAAAAACTTACCAAACAAAATAAAGTAAAACTTGCTTTAGATATATTTTATGGAGATCTTTCATTAACTATACTTGGTGCAAATCAATCAATTTTAGAAAATAAAGAATTAGATGATGAAACAAAAACAAATCTTGAGTCATTGATTGAAATTGGAAATCAATTTGAAAATATGTTAAACCAAGAATTAACAGATGAGCAATTAGAAGCCATAAAATCTAAAATATTAATTTGCAATATTGCACAAAAATCTATAGCAGACAAAGAATTAAGCGAAAAAGAAGCAAATATTTTGTGTGATTTATTTGATAATTTTGGGAAATTAGTTGCAACAAAAGAATCTGACGATATAGTTTCACTAATTTATTTAGCTTTTTCAGACCTTTACAAAAAGGGAGCTGAAAATGAAATTTTGAAAACCAATGATAAGCTAATAATTAGCGATTTAATTAATTTTTCAAACAAAGCCAGGCAAGTTTATGAATATAAACCACTTTCTGAATCAAGTATAAAAGATTTGGAAAGATTTACAAAAACCAAAAATCTATGCAAGAAAATTTTTGAAGATCAAGGATTTGATGCAGACGATGTAAAAAGATTAAATAGGGCAATATTTGATGCAAATAGGGCAAAACAAAAATTGGCAGAGACAAATTTAAGGCTTGTTGTATCAATTGCAAAAAAATATGTAGGTCGCGGAATGAGCTTTTTGGATTTGATTCAAGAAGGAAATATGGGACTTATGAAAGCAGTTGATAAGTATGATTACAACAGAGGATTTAAATTTTCAACTTATGCAACTTGGTGGATAAGACAAGCGATAACTCGTGCTATTGCCGACCAAGCTAGAACAATTAGAATTCCTGTTCACATGGTTGAAACAATTAATAAATTAGTTAGAATTCAAAGACAATTAGTTCAAGATTTAGGTCGTGATCCATCAAACGAAGAAATTGCTGAGCAAATGGGAATTGAAGTTGAAAAAGTTCAAGAGATAAGAAAAATTGCCCAAGAACCTGTTAGTTTGGAAACGCCAATAGGCGAAGAAGAAGACAGCCATTTGGGAGATTTTATAGAAGATGATACAGCTATAAATCCTGATGATGCAGCAAACTATTCAATGCTTAGAGATCAACTGAATGATGTCTTATCTTGTCTTGGAGCAAGAGAAAAAAGAGTTTTACAATTAAGATTTGGACTTATAGATGGAACACCAAGAACATTAGAAGAAGTTGGCAAAGAATTTGATGTAACTCGCGAGAGAATTAGACAAATAGAAGCAAAGGCGTTAAGAAAATTAAAATCGCCTAATAAGAGTGAATTATTGAAAGACTTTTTATAAATGAAAATTACTAAACGACTAGAAAAAATAGCAAAGCTAGTTGATGAAGGTAAAAAAGTAATTGATATTGGGACTGATCATGGATTAGTCCCTTTATATTTAGCAAAAAATGAAATATCAAAAGAAATTCTTGCAACAGATATTTCAAAAAAAAGCCTTCAAAAACTAGAAGAAAAGCTAGATGATAATTTAAAAAAAATAATAAAAACAAAAGTTTGTGACGGACTAAATGATATAGAAATAAAAGACAATCAAATAGCCATAATTGCAGGAATGGGAGCAGTTACAATAATTGAAATTATTTATAATAATATAGAAAAGATAAGAAAACTTGATTATGTAATTTGTGAAGGAAATATAGGAAATGAAAAATTAAGAAAATTTTTAAATGAAAATAGTTTTTTTATTGACAAGGATTTTCTTATTAAAGATGGTAGAAAACACTACGATATAATTAAATTTAAAAATGGAAAAGATAGAAAACTTTCTTTGGGAGAAATTTATTTTGGTAAGTTTATATATAAAAATTTCAATCCATTATTAAAAAAAAGACTTGAGCAAATTTATAAGAAAAATATAAAATTTAAAGAAAATATAGAAAAATTTTCAGAAAATAAACAAGGATTAGATCTTATTGAAGAAAGATTACAAGCAATAGAAGAGGTTAAAAATTATGAAGATAAAAGATATAATTAAATTTTTGGAAGAAAGATTTCCACTTTCACTGCAAGAAGATTGGGACAATTCTGGACTTCAAATTGGAAATATTGAAAATGATCTAACAAATATAATGATTTCTTTGGATCTTGACGAACAAACAATACAAAAAGCAAAAGAAAAATCTTGTAATTTGATTATAAATCATCATCCATTTTTATTTTCTTCAATTAAATCAATAGATTTAAACAAAGGAAAGGGAAAAATTATTAAAAATTTACTTCTAAATGATATTACAGTTTTTGCCATGCATACCAATCTTGATATAGGAAAAGGCGGAGTAAATGATAATTTAGCAAAACTTTTAGAGCTTAGAGATATTTCAAATTTAGATACAAATAATGAAAATCCTATGGCAAGATTTGGATATACAGATGAAATAACAGCTTATGATTTTTCTAAATTTGTAAAAGAAAAATTAAATTGTAAAGGACTTATACTTTATGGAGATAAGGATAAAAAAATAGAAAAAGTTGCTCTTTGCGGAGGAGCTGGTAGTGATTTTATAAATGATGCAATTAAAAAAGGCTGTGATCTTATTGTAACAAGTGATGTAAAATATCATGAGGCTATAGATAATTGTAAAAAAATAAATATAGTCGATCCAGGACATTTTGCAAGCGAAAATCATATTATTTATATGATAAAAGATTTATTAGAAAAAAATTTTGCAACGGGAATATACACCTGTGCAAAAAAAGATTCATATAGAGAATTTATATAATCTTTACAAATAAAAAAATTATGATAAAATAAATAACGGAGTAAATTGAATAATCGCGTCAATGACGAGGAAAGTCCGTGCACCACAGAGTAAGGATGCTAGATAACGTCTAGTAAGGGTGACCTTCAGGCAAGTGCAAAAGAAAGTATACCGCCAAAAATTTTTGGTAAGGGTGGAACGGTGAGGTAAGAGCTCACCAGATAATTAGTGATAATTATGCTGTGTAAACCCCATCCGGTGCAAGAACAAAAGGGACATTAGGATTTCTACTCGAAACAGTCCAGTATGGTAGTTCGCTTGAGCTAATTGGTGACAATTAGCCTAGATAGATGATTATTTTTAACAGAACACGGCTTATAGATTTACTCTATTTTTATTAAATTTAACTATCCTAATATAAAAGGGTAGTTTTTTTATTGGAAAATTTAAAAATAAATTTGTAACAAATAAGAAAAAAATATAAAAAAAGTTACGAAATAAAAATAATTTTTCAAATATTTTAAATAAATTGGGATTATACAAGTGTTTTCACAAATAAATATAAAAAATATGTCAAAAAGTGTAATTTTTTTGTAACTTCTTATTGACTATTTTGTTAAAAAGTTATATTATTATTCTAGATTTCATAACAGATAAAAAAAACAAATTTTAAACGGAGGAAACAATGAGTAAGAAAAATATAGGATCGACAATAGGAGTGTTAGCCGCAGTTACAATAGGTGCTTCTGCTTATGCTTCTACGATTAATAATTTAGATAAAGAAGATCAATCAAAAAAGGTATTAGAAAATAATGTATCTTATATTGAAAAAGAATATGCATCCAAAGTTAATTCTGTAAAGAAAGATTATTCTAACGAAGTTAAAAATACTAAATTTGCAGAAAAAACAGAAACAAAAAAAGATGCAAAATTATCTAAAACAAGAAATTTGGCTGATCCTACACTTTTTGAATCATCAAGTGAAGATGCTATAGTTAAAGCTGTAGATGAAAAAATTCAAGAAAATAAAGAAGAAGATCAAAATAAAAATCAAAATACAGTTGAACAAGCTTTAGAACAAAGCCCTGTAGTTGAAAAGTTTGTAGCTGTAGAATCATTAAATGTTAGATCTTCAAAAAATGATCAAGAAAATAACGTAATAGACGTATTAAATAAAAATACTAAAGTAAGTGGACAAGTTGAAGATGGTTGGTTAAAAACTGATAAAGGATACATAAAATTAGACTTTTTATCTGATCAAGCTTTAGAAGATACTAACCAAGAAGATTTAATAGCTCAAGAAGAAGCAAGAAAAGCTGAGGAAGCTAAAAAGGCCGAAGAAGCAAGAAAAGCTGAAGAAGCTAAAAAAGCACAAGCTAGCCAAGCAACAAGTTATACTGGCTGGGTAAATGTAAGTGCATTAAATGTAAGAAGTGGAGCAGGAACAGGTTCTAGTATTATTGGATCATTGTCAACAGGAGATAAAGTTTCAGGAACACTTCAAAATGGTTGGTTAAAAATTAGTTATAATGGACAAGTTGCTTATATATCTGCAAACTGTTTATCAAATACAGAAGTTAAAAAGCCAGTTGTTGAGAAAAAACAAGAAAATAATACACCAGCAAAACAAGAAAATACAGTTCAATCTCAAGCTTATACAGGTTGGGTAAATACAGCTGCATTAAATGTTAGATCAGGTGCATCAACATCATACAGTATAATAGGCTCTTATACTATGGGAGATAAAGTTAGTGGACAATTAGCTAATGGATGGTTGAAAGTAAACTATAATGGAAGAACTGGATATATTAGTGCAAATCTACTTTCAAGTAAAGAAGTTGCTAAACCACAACAAGTTGTAGAAAATAATAAATCAAATAATAATGCAATAGGACAACAAACTGCAACTCAAACACCTCAAGCTTCAGCAAGTGGACAAGCTGCTGCAAATATTGCAAGACAATTTGTTGGTTATCCTTATGTTTGGGGAGGATCATCTCCAAGTGGATTTGATTGTTCAGGTTTAGTTTATTATGCTTATAAACAAATTGGAGTTAATTTAAATAGAAATTCTGCTGCACAATTCTCTAATGGATATTCAGTAGGTATCAATAATTTGAAACCAGGAGATCTTGTATTCTTTAATCAAAGCGGATCTATAGACCATGTAGGAATGATTGTTGATTATAATGGTAATTATGTTCATGCAGTAAGTCCAGGAGTTGGAGTTCAAATTGGAAATATCTATAATTCATGGAGTCAAAGAGTATTTGCAGGAGCAAGAAGAATATTTTAATTAAATAAATTAAAAACACCCTTAGGGGTGTTTTTTTAGGATTAAATTATGAAGATTATTAAGTCAAATGAAATAAAAAATGATATATTAAAAAATATAGAATATTGCAATAAAAAGAAAAACTTACTAATTATATCTCAAAATAATGATTTAGCTGTAAATCAATATAAAAATGCAATTATAAGAAGATGTAATGAATTTAATATTGATTATATTGATAAAGAATTTAGTAAAGAAGATAATCATTTAGATATAATAAATTATTGTAATAATTTAAATAATATTGATGGTTTTATAGTTCTCCAACCTCTCTTAGAGTCGACAGATCTAGATTATTTAAGAGAAAATATTCCTTTTAATGATTTAGATGGCTTTAAGTATGATTCTTTAGGGAAAATAATGAATAAAAAATTTGAGAATTCACCACAAACAGTAAAATCTATTATAAAATTTATTAATTATATGAATTTAGACTTGGAGGGAAAGGATATAATAATAGCTAATTCAACTAATATTATTGGAAAACCATTAGCTATGTATTTAAATTATAAAAAAGCTTCAGTAACACTCTTTAATTCAAAAACAAAAAATCAAAAAGAAAAAATTAAGAATTGTGATATATTTATATCTGCAATTGGAAAAGCAAATTTTTATAATAAAGATTATTTTAGAGATGGACAAATATTGATTGATGTTGGAGTAAGTTTTGTAGATGGTAAAATGTATGGCGATATTGATTATGATAGTATAAATGAGATGGATTTAAAAGTAGTTACTTGTAAAAATGGAGTTGGCTCTATTACAACCTTGTCTTTATTGGAAAGTTTATTATATAGTTAGGTACTAGATTCATTTTTATTTAAGGTATAATTGTAAATAGTATTTAAATTTGATAAAGTAAAATTATGAAAGGATATATATGAAAAAATTTAAATTAGTAATTTTAGGTACAGATTTAAATGCTTATGGTGTTGCAAGAAGTGCCCATGAGCTTTATGGAATAAAATCTATTTGTATGGGAATAAAAAATTTAAGAGACACAAGAGATTCTAAAATATGTGAAGTACATACAAATGAAAATTTTGAAGATGATAATATTTTTGTAGAAGAGCTGATAAAATTAAAGAAAAAATATAAAGATTATGAATTGATTCTGATTTCTTGTTCCGATGGTTATTCATCTTTGCTTGTTAATAATAAAGAAAAATTAAAAGATTATTATCTATTTAATTACGTTGATAAATATATGCAAGAGAAATTGGAAAATAAAATTGATTTTTATGAAATTTGCGAAAAATATGGTCTAGATTATCCTGATACAGTTATTACAAATGACAACACAGATGAATCAATTAAAAAAATTGAATCAGAATTGTCTTATCCTATAGCATTAAAGGCAAATGATTCAATTGAATTTTATAATACTCATTTTGAGAGTAAGAAAAAAGCTTATAAAATTTACAACAATGAAGAATTAGTGAAAACTTTAAATCAAATTTATAATGCTGGATATACTGGAAAAATGATAGCACAAGATTTTATTCCAGGAGATAGTTCAGATATGTATGTTTTAAATGCTTATGTAAATACAAGTTCACAAGTAAAAATGATGAGCCTTGGCAAGTGTTTGTTAGATGAAGTTTTACCTTTAAATATCGGAAATTATAATGCTTTGGTAACAATGGGAGATGATAATATATATAAGCAATATAAGAAATTTTTGGAAGAAATTTCTTATACAGGTTATGCAAATTTTGATTTGAAATATGATAAGAGAGATGGAAAGTATAAGGTATTTGAAATAAATATAAGACAAGGCAGGTCAAGTTTTTATATGAATGCAGCCAATAATAATTTTATTAAATATCTTGTAGATGATTTAATTTTTAATAAAGATGAACCATGCTATTATGAATATGAAAATGGATTATGGTTGTATGTTGATCCATCAGTTTTGAAAAAATATGTTAATAGAAAAGATAAAGACTTGGCTTTAAAAATGTTAAAAAAAGGCTATGTTTTTACAACTTGGTATGAGAATGACAAAAATTTTAAGAGATTCCTTAATTATATGAGAAGAAGATTTTCAACTATTAAATACTATAAAAAATTTTCTAATTAAATAAATTGTATAGGAATTTAATATAGGTATGCATAATTTTATTTTAAATTTTTAGATTAAGAGTATAAAATAATTTTTTGTAATTAGATAATTGTAAATTTATTTTTAAAGGCAAATTTATATAGAGTTTGCTTTTTTATTTTACATAAAAAATAGCTAGATTTCTCTAGCTATTTTTTGTGATTTTAAAGATTTATTTTATTTATACCAATTTTTTTGCAGCTTCTAATGCGGCTTTATAATCAGGCAATTCTGTGTTTTGTTCTAGGTATTCTACGTGAACTAATTTGTTTTCTTTATCTACAACGAAAACTGCTCTATTTTGTAGTTTTAATTCTTTGATTAGGGTTGCGTATTTTTCTGCAAAATCTAAGAAATTATAATCTGACACTGTTTTTACTTGATCTATTCCTTTTGCTGAGCAAAATCTTGCTTGGGCAAATGGTAGGTCGTTTGATATTGTTACGATTGAAACGTCAGGGCTTATATCTGCTGCAGCCTTGTTGAATTTTGTTGTTTGTATTTCGCAAACTGATGTATCAAGTGATGGTACTACTGATATAATTTTTATTTTTCCTTCTTCTTCTTTATAAAAATCATATTCTGACAAGTCGTTATTTATTGCCTTAAAGTTTGGAGCGCTATCTCCTACTTTTAGTTCTTCGCCTATTACTGTGATTTCTTCTTCACCGAATTTTTTCTTTCTTTCTGTCATTTATACCTCCTAAAATGTATAATTGTTTCTATATTAATATACCCATTTTTTTTATTTTGTAGGAGAAATTTTAAATAATTAGATTATTATTGTCAAATGCTTTTAAATAAGGTATAATTAATCAGTATGAAAGTTAGAAAATAAGGAGGAAGCAATGGCAGATATAGTTTTAAATTCAGAAAAAAGAGAAGCTGTCGGAAAAAATAAAGTTAATAAACTTAGACAACAAGCTATTGTACCAGGTGTTGTATATGCTAAAGATAAAGAAAATATAAATGTACAATTTACTTCTAGAGATTTTGAAAAAGTATTGTCTCAAGCAGGTACAACTACAATTATTGACTTAGATATTGACGGAGAAAAGGTACCGGTACTTATTAAAGATTATCAAATGCACCCATTTAAATCTCAATTTTTCCATGTAGATTTCCAAGCAATCAATGCTAAGGAAGCTATCAGAGTTTCTGTTCCAGTTTACTTAAATGGAAGAGATGACATTAGGGTTGAACCTTCTGTATTGGTTCAAAATATTGATACAGTTGAAGTTGAATGTTTACCAATGTATATTCCACAATACGCAGAATTGGAAGTTACTGATATGCAAATTGGGGATTCATTCACAGTAGCTGATTTTGATATTGCAAAAGATGAAAATATCAATATTTTACTTGAAGCTGATGAAGTTGTTTGTTCACTTCAAGAACCTCAAGAAGAAGTTGTTGTTGATGAAGATAGCGAAGGCGAATTGGCAGCTGACGTACCAACTGTTAATGAAACTGAAGAAAAAGAAGACGAAGAATAAGTCTAAGAAACAAAGACCTTTACTGGTCTTTTTTTTTGCAAAAAATTATTTTTGATTTTAAATTTTTCTATTAGAATTTTTTAAAAAAATTTGAAATTTTTTTACGAATTTTGTTTTTAAATTTATAAAAATTTTTTAATCAAGGAATGTTTTATAAAACTATTAAATGTTTGAAGTATTTGATATAATAATAATATGAATGGATTATTAATTGTATTTGAAGGTCCTGATGGTTCTGGAAAAACTACTGTCTTGGAAAAAGTTTATAATAAGCTTTTGGAAGATGGGTATGATATATATAAGTTTAGGGAACCTGGTGGAACTGATATTTCAGAAAAAATTAGAGAAATTATTTTGGATAATGAAAATATAGAAATGAATCCAAGGTGTGAGGCCTTGTTGTATGCAGCAAGTAGGGCTCAATTGGTAGGTGAGAAGCTTAGACCTTTGTTGGAAAAAGGTTCAATAATTCTTTGTGATAGATTTGTTCTTAGTTCTATGCTTTATCAAGGAATTGGAAGAGGTCTTGGTGTAGACGAAGTTAAAAATATTAATGATTTTGCTATTGGAGAAATTAGGGCAGATTTAACTTTGTTTTTGAATATTGATTATAAAACTGCCATTGATAGAAAAAGGAAAAATTTCATTTCTGATCGTTTGGAAAACGAAGATGATTCTTTCCACAAAAAAACTTATGATGGCTATATAGAATTATCCAAGAGATTTAAGGATGAAATTATTTCAATCGATGCTAACAAAAGTATAGATACGGTTGTAGATAATTGTTTGGCTACTATAAAAACATATTTAAAGGAGAAAAAATGAAACTTTTAATAGCTATAGTTCAAGATGCGGATGCAAATTTTTTGATGGATTCTTTGACAGACAAAAGATATAGGGTAACAAAGCTTGCAACAACAGGTGGTTTTTTGAGAGAAGGAAATACTACCCTTCTTATTGGTATTGAAGAGGAAAATCTTGATGAAGTAAAGCAAATTATTGAAGATAATTGTAAAAAAAGAACAACTCAATCATCAGTAATCAATCCGACAGCAGATTCTCCACTTTTGGCAACAAGTGCACCAGTTGATGTGAATGTTGGTGGAGCTACTGTATTTATTTTGGATGTTGACCAATATATAAGAATCTGAAATGATAGAAATTTTAGAAAATCAAATAAAAAATGATAAACTTTCCAATGCCTATATCTTTGAATCAAAAAATTCTTCTTATAATCTAGATAAGGCATTGGAATTTTCTAAGAGCGTTTTTAATAATTTTGGTATAAGTACAAAACTTGAAGAAAATCCTGATTTTGAAATAATAAAAAAGGATGACAAGGAAAAAAACATAAGCATAAAAACCATTAGACTTTTGATAAAAGATATGTATCTTAGGCCTACAAATGGAAAAATTAAAATATATATAATTAAAGATAGCGAAAATTTGAGCATTGAAAGTTCAAATGCCCTTTTAAAAAGCATAGAAGAGGCAAAAGATTATATAATTTTAATTTTTACAACAGATAATGCTTATAGTCTTTTAAAAACTATTAGATCAAGATGTCAAATCATAAGTTTTAAAAGTCAAATAGAAAATGAATTTGTAGACAGGGAAAAACTATCCTATATATTAAGTGAAATAATTTCTGGAAATTTTTCTTTTTATTACAAAAATAAAGATTTCTTTTCAAAGGCAAAAGATTATAAGGAAGAATTATTTGTAGAAATTTTAAATTTTTTCAATAATTTGATAAAATTAAAATATTACAAGAACAATGCAAAAGAGAACAAGAAAGTTTTATTTTACTTGAGAAAAATAGAAAATTTACCTTTTGATTCTATTGATAGGATAATAAGAAAAGCCGAACAAATAACAAAAGGATTTAAAAATAATGCAAATTTTGACATGGCAGTTGAAAATTTCCTTATTTTTATATATAGAGAGGGGAGAAATATTGAAAGTAGTAGGGATAAGCTTTAAAAAAGCAGGAAAAATATATTATTTTAATCCACTAGATTTTGATTTACACATTGGAGATAAGGTCATAGTTGATTCTAATTCATGTCTTGAAATGGGAATTGTTAAAACGCCAATTAAAGAAATAAATAAAAGCGATTTTGACCGTGAACTAAATGAAATTATTAGAAAAGCCAGCAAAGAGGATCTAGTTGAAGAAGAAATAAATAGAAAAGATGCCCTTGAGGCTGTAGAAATATGCCAAGAAAAGGCAGACAATCTTGGACTTAATCTTCATGCCATTGAAGCAGAATTTACTTTCGATAGAAAAAAATTACTCATTTATTTTTCATCAAATAATAGAGTTGATTTTAGAAAACTTGTAAAAGAACTTGCATCAATTTATAGAAATAGAATTGAACTTAGACAAATCGGTGTAAGAGACCATGCAAAATTGGTTTCAAGCGTAGGAATTTGTGGACAAAAATGTTGTTGTGCAAGATTTTTGAGCGATTTTCAACCCTTATCAATAAAAATGGCAAAAGAACAAGATATAACCTTAGATCCAAATAAAATTTCAGGTTTGTGTGGAAGGCTAATGTGCTGTCTATCTTACGAAAATGAAAGCTATAAAATAGCAAAAAAATCAATGCCAAAAATAGGCGAAAAAATTGAAACTGAAGATGGGATTGGAGTTGTTGTAGAAAACAACTATGTAAAAGAAAAATGCAAAATTAGAGTAAGAATAGAAGAAGACGATACAGAAATAGAGAAATCTTATTGCCCAAAGGATATAAGAAGAATAGTTGACAAATAATTGATAAAAATAAGAAAATCTTGAGATTTACTATCATTTGACATTAGTTAATTTAACTACTATAATATTAATATAACAAATTAGGAGGTAATATTATGGCTTATAGAATAGATGAAAATACATGTATATCATGTGGATCATGCGAAGGTGAATGTCCAGTTCAAGCAATTGAACAAGGCGACGCAGCTTACGAAATCGACGAAGATGCTTGCATCGATTGTGGATCATGTGCAGCTGTATGTCCAGTAGAAGCAATCTCACCAGCAGAATAAGATATATACATAAAATAAGACTCAGTTTTTGCTGAGTCTTTTATATTGCTTAAAATCTTTAAAAATTAAAAAATTAATAATTACAAAAAAAATTGACAATTTTTACATTTTTTGCTAATATATTTTTTGATGTAAACAAGGAGGCATTATGAAAAATTCTAAAAAAATTTACCACGTAGAAGATAAGTTACCATTTAAATTATTGTTACCACTTTCAATCCAACACACATTCGCAATGTTTGGAGCTAGTGTCTTAGTCCCTATTTTATTTAAAATAAATCCAGGAATAGTACTTTTTATGAATGGTATCGGAACATTATTATTTATATTAATTACCAAAAAGAAAGCACCTGCTTATTTGGGATCATCATTTGCATTTTTAGCACCAGGAACAGCTATTATTGCAAGTCAAGGATTTCAATATGCGCAAGGTGCTTTTATTGTGGTTGGAACTCTAGGATGTTTTTTGGCATATATAATTTATAAATTTGGAATAGTATGGATAGATGTAGTATTGCCACCAGCAGCCATGGGTTCAGTCGTTGCCCTAATAGGATTTGAGCTTGCAGGAAATACAGTAACAGGCGGTTCAATCGGAGCAAACTTGATGACAGATACTGCAAATTATAAAGATTTTATAATATTTGGAATTACACTTTTTACAGCCATAATCGGTTCAGTATCATTCAAAGGATTTTTATCAACAATTCCAATCCTAATAGCAATAGTAGTAGGATATATTTGTTCAGTTTTCTTTGGAATGGTAGATTTTACACCAGTATTAGAAGCAAAATTATTTACCTTACCAAACTTTTCAGCACCAAAATTTTCAATAGAAGCAATTCTATCAATGTTACCAGTAATATTAGTAATTACAAGTGAGCACATTTCACATCAAGTTGTAACAAGTAATATTATAGGAAGAAATTTATTAGAAGATCCAGGATTACACAGATCAATATTTGCAGATAACTTCTCATCAGCCCTTTCAGGATTAGTAGGAGGAGTTCCAACAACAACCTATGGAGAAAATATAGGAGTTATGGCAATAACAGGAGTATATTCAGTCCAAGTTATAGGAGCAGCAGCAATTATTTCAATATTAATGGCATTTGTAGGACCATTAGCAGCATTAATCCAAACAATACCGGGGGATGTAATAGGAGGAGTAACCTTCTTGTTATACGGAATGATAGGAACAAGCGGAATAAGATTATTAGTAGACCAAAAAGTAGACTATTCAAAATCAATAAACCTAATCCTAACATCAACAATATTTATAGCAGGACTATCAGGATTATCAATAAAATTTGGCTCAATCCAATTACAAGGCATGGTACTAGCATCAGTAGTAGCAGTACTCTTATCAGCTTTTATGACCTTGCTTAGAAAATTAAATTTAATAAATCAATAAAAATAAAAATCAAGCTGTAAATTTATGGCTTGATTTTTTTAGTTGGATAAACAAAAAAAGAAATAAATTTATTTAATAATGTAAAAATTATAAAATTTAAAATTTTAAAATTAAAAATTGGCAAAAAAATGGAGCCACTTCCCAGGATCGAACTGAGGACCTCATCCTTACCATGGATGCGCTCTACCGACTGAGCTAAAGTGGCACATAATGTAATATACCACAGAAAAAATATTTTTGCAAATAATTTTAAATTATTCAAAAAAAACGGTATAATATGAGTAATTGTAGTAAATTTATGAAATTTATGGTATAGTAAGCTTATAATATTTAGGAGGAAATAATGAGTAAAGCACAATTTG
>NZ_KV803712.1:0-27947 GCF_001811125.1 Anaerococcus sp. HMSC068A02
TTGCATTTTTCATCTACTTTGTCTACAGTCTGGGATGAGCAAGCTCATCCTTTAAAAATTTTATATAATTTATCTTATTTTCCAGCTAATCTCTTATATGTTTGATATCTTTCTTTAGCAGCTTTTTCTGCTTCTTGATATAATTGGTCAGCTGTTTCAGGGAATGATCTCTTGAGTGAAGAGTATCTAACTTCTCCTTGGATAAATTCTTGGAATGATTCCTTAGGTTCTCTTGAATCTAATTGGAATGGATTCTTTCCTTCATCAGCAAGTCTTGGATCGAATCTCCATAAGTGCCAGTAACCAGCATCAACTGCTTGTTTTTCTCTAAATTGAGATTTACCCATACCGATTCTTATACCGTGGTTGATACATGGTGCATAGCAGATGATTAGAGATGGTCCATCATAGCTTTCAGCTTCTTTCATAGCTTTGATTGTTTGGTTTTGGTTTGCACCCATAGCAACTTGTGCTACGTAAACATAGCCGTATGAAGTCATCATTAAACCAAGGTCTTTCTTTCTAACCTTTTTACCAGATGCAGCAAATTGTGCTACTGCTGATAATGGTGTAGCTTTAGATGATTGTCCACCTGTATTTGAGTAAACTTCTGTATCGAATACTAAGATATTGATGTTTTCTCCACTAGCTAGTACGTGGTCAACTCCACCAAATCCTATATCATAGCTCCATCCGTCTCCACCAAATATCCAAACTGATTTTTTAATCATATAGTCTTTTAGTGAATATATTTTGTGTAGTAAATCTTTTTGTTTTTCATCACTTACACTGTTAGCTTTTTCTTCAAGGTTAAGAATTTTAGCTGTTGCTTCTTTTGAAGCTTTAACGTCTTCTTTTCCTTCAATCCATGCTTTGAATGCTTCGCTTAATTCACTATCAGCTTCTAATTCATTGAATTGATTCATATATGTTTCAAGAAGGTGTTTGTTTGAATCAGCTGCAAGTTTCATACCATAACCATATTCTGCTGCATCTTCGAATAATGAATTACCCCAAGCTGGACCTTGTCCGCAAGCATTTGTTGTATATGGTGTAGCTGGTGATGATGCTCCCCAAATTGATGAACAACCTGTAGCATTAGCTATATACATTCTATCTCCAAATAATTGAGTAACAAGTTTTGCGTATGGTGTTTCTCCACATCCTGCACAAGCACCTGAGAACTCAAGTAATGGTTGTTTAAATTGAGAACCTTTAATTGTCATTGGATCCATAACATCTTCTTTGTATCCAACTTCTTCATGAGCATATTCCCAATTATCTTTTTCTTTTTCAACTTCTTCTTCGAAAGGTTTCATTAGAAGAGCTTTCTTTGGAGCTGGACATACATCAGCACAGTTTCCACAGCCTGTACAATCAAGTGGTGAAACTTGGATTCTGAAATCATATCCGTCCATTCCCTTACCAATTGCTTTTTTTGTTTCAAATCCTTCTGGTGCATTAGCTTTTTCTTCTTCTGTTACTAAGAAAGGTCTAATTACAGCGTGAGGACAAACGTATGAACATTGGTTACATTGGATACAATTATCAATTTGCCATTCTGGCACGTTAAGAGCAATTCCTCTCTTTTCATATTGAGTTGTACCTGGTTCAAAGTCTCCATTTGTTCTATCTTTGAAAACTGAAACTGGAAGTTCGTCTTCTTTTTGTTCAATCATTGGTTTAACGATGTTTTTGATGAACTCTGGAAGTTCTTTTTCTTCTTTAACTTCATCTTTTGCATCTTTCCATGAATCTGGAACATTAACTTTAACTACTGCATCAATTCCTTGATCTACTGCTTTGTAGTTCATATTTACTATATCATCACCCTTGTGTCCATAAGCCTTAACTATAGAATCTTTAAGGTATTTGATAGCTTCATCTATTGGAATTACATTTGCAAGGTTAAAGAATGCAGATTGCATTATCATATTTGTTCTTGAACCTAATCCAATATTAGCAGCGATGTGAGAAGCATCTATTATATTAAAGTTAATATTATGTTCAGCAATGTATTTTTTCATTTTAGCTGGTAGATGTTGTTCAAGTTCATCTTCTGACCATGGACAGTTTAATAAGAATGTACCACCATCTTTAAGTCCAGCTAATAAATCATATTGATTAACGTATGCTGGTTTTGAACATGAAATAAAGTCAGCTTCGTCTAATAGGTATGTTGATCTAATTGGATTTTTACCAAATCTTAAGTGAGATACTGTAAGTCCACCAGATTTTTTAGAATCATAGTCAAAGTAACCTTGAGCATACATATCAGTATTATCACCGATAATTTTGATAGCTTGTTTGTTAGCTCCAACTGTTCCATCAGATCCGAATCCCCAGAATTTACATCTGCTTGTACCTTCTTGTCTGATTCTTAAATCTGTTCTTTCAAGTGATTTATTTGTAACATCATCTGTAATTGATAATGTGAAATCATCTTTCATTTCGCCAGCTAAATTGTTAAATGCTGCTTCAATGTCTGCAGGGATTGTATCTTTTGAAGATAATCCATATCTACCACCTATAATTTGTGGTTTATCTTCTACATCATAGTAAGCTGATTTAACATCAAGTAATAATGGTTCTCCAACTGAACCTTTTTCTTTTGTTCTATCTAAAACAGCAATTTTCTTTACTGTTTTTGGTATAGCTTTTAATAAATGGTCTTTTGAGAATGGTCTGAATAAGTGAACTTCAACCATACCAACTTTTTTACCATCTTCTACTAATTTATCAATTGCTTCTTCAGCTGCTTGGCAAACAGAACCCATAGCAATGATGATTTCTTCTGCATCATCTGCACCATAATAATTGAATAATCCGTAATTTGTACCGATCAATTCATTGATCTTGTTCATGTAGTTTTCTGTTATACCTACTATATCAGTATATGCTGGGTTTGAAGCTTCCATTCTTTGGAAGAAAATATTCTTTTCAGCTGTACCGATTGTTTTTGGTCTTTCTGGATTTAAAGACTCATTTTTAAATTTATCTACAGCTTCGTAGTTTACTAATGGAGCTAATGTATCATAGTCCCAAACTTGTATTTTTTGAATTTCGTGACTTGTTCTAAATCCATCAAAGAAATGGCAAAATGGAATTCTTCCTTCAATTGCTGCTAAGTGAGCAACTGGTCCTAAGTCCATTACTTGTTGAACTGATCCTGAACATAGCATAGCAAATCCTGTTTGTCTTGCTGCCATAACGTCAGAATGGTCACCGTAAATTGAAAGTGCGTGAGTTGCTAGTGTTCTTGCTGCAACATGGAATACACCTGGCAATCTTTCTCCAGCAATCTTATACATATTAGGGATCATTAATAATAATCCTTGACTTGCTGTGTATGTAGTAGTAAGTGCTCCTGCTGCAAGTGCTCCGTGTACTGCTCCTGCTGCACCAGCTTCTGATTGCATTTCCTTTACTTCAACTGGTCTTCCAAATACGTTTTTTCTACCGTTTGCTGCCCAAACATCCACTGCTTCAGGCATTGGTGATGAAGGTGTTATTGGATAGATTGTTGCTACATCTGTAAACGCATAAGATACGTGAGCAGCTGCAGTATTACCATCCATAGTCTTCATAGCTCTTTTAATTGTCATTTAAGACCTCCTAAAAATTATATGAATCAATTATCGTCAACACTATTTTTAGTATAATAAATATCACGTCATTAGTCAAGTAAATATCAAATATTTTCACGAGCTAATTATCATTGTCAGAATTTTTAAATAGATTGTCTGTCATTACTTTTGCTGCGTTATATCCCATAGATTTTTCTCTTTGGTTCATAGCTGCAACTTCGATAATCATAGCTAAATTTCTTCCTGCTCTTACTGGAATTAAAATTTTTGGAATTTGAACATTTAAAATTTCTGTATAATGCTCATCAAGTCCCAACCTGTCATATTCATAATCTTCTCTCCAATGTTCAAGTTCTATTACCAAATCTATGTCAGTTGAAACTTTTACAGAGCCTGTACCATATAGTCTTCTTACATCTACAATTCCAAGACCTCTTATTTCTGTATAATGCCTTATATTTTCTGGAGCTTGTCCTACAAGTTTATTATCATAAGCTGCCATTTCTACGACATCATCTGCGACAAGTCTGTGACCACGATTTACTAAATCTAAAGCCGTTTCACTTTTTCCTACAGAGCTTTCTCCTCTAATTAAAACTCCAACACCAAAAACTTCTAAAAGTTCTCCATGAATTTGAGTTCTATCAGCAAAAATATATTCTAGTTCTTGCGAAATTATTGATGTTAATTTTGTCGTAGGAAGTTTTGACCTTAAAATTGTTATATCATAGTAATCAGCAAGGTCTAATATATCTTTTGGCAATCCTGCATTGTATGAAAAAAGTATAGCTGGCATTTTGTATGATAATATTCCCCTAAATCTTTCATATTGCATTCTATTGTCAAGACTTGTTAGGTAAGTATATTCTACGCTTCCTATTATTTGTAATCTTTTATAAGGAAATTCTTCCAAATATCCTGTAAGTTGAAGACCTGGCCTATTAATATCTGGACTTTGCAAAATAACTTCATCATAATCTGTGGATTTGTGAACTATTTCAAGACCTAAAATTTCAACCACGTCTTTTAATTTTACGCTTGTTTGTTTTCCCATTTTATCCTCTTTAATTGTTTAGTTTAAAATATTTAATTATTTCAAGTGCTTGGCTTTCCCCAATCAAATCTACTTCCATAAGCTCTTCTAAACTTGCTTTTTTTATATTTTTTACGCTTTTAAAATGTTTTAGAAGATTTTCTTTTTTTCTTTTTCCTATGCCATTAATATTATCAAGTTCAGATTTTTTCATAGTTTGAGTCATTAATTTTCTGTGATAATTTATGGCAAATCTGTGGGCTTCTTCTTGGATTTCGTAAATTAATTTATATACTGGATCTCGTTTTTTTATTGGAATTTCTTTATTTTCATAGATGATAGCTCTTGTTGTATGCTTGTCATCTTTAACAAGTCCTGCAACTTCTATTGAAAAATTTAAATCTTTCAAAACTTTTTTTGCAGATTTTACTTGACCCTTTCCCCCATCCATTAATATTAAATCTGGGAGTTTTCCAAAACCAGTATAAGTATTATTATTTTTGATTTCTTTTTTTGCCCTTTCAAATCTTCTTGTAAGAACTTCTTCCAAGGAATGATAATCATCTGGCCCTTCTATAGATTTTATTTTGAATTTCCTATATTCTTTTCTTTCAGCAATTCCATTTTGAAAAACAACCATAGAACCTACAGATTGAACTCCTGATGTATTAGAAATATCGTAAGCTTCTATCCTACTTAAAGATTTTAAATTCAAAATTTCTTTTAATCCATTTAAGCCAGAATGTTTTTTTCTTTCTTTTTCCTCAAGCCTTTTTTCGTATTTTTTCATCATATCGCTTGCATTTCTAAAAGCCATATCTACTAATTCTTTTTTCTTACCAAGTTTTGGGCAAGTAATTTTTACCTTAATGCCTTTTTTCTTTTCAATAAATAAATTAAGGGCATCAAGATCTGATGGCAATTTGTGAACTAAAATTTCTTTTGGTATATACATAAGGTTTAAGTAAAATTGCTTCATAAAAGATGAAATTATATCTTCATCTTTTTCTCTGTAATCATCTTTAATAATAAAATGTTCTCTATCAACAATCTTTCCATCTCTCATAAAAAATACCTGCATGGTGACATAAAATATTCCTTTGGACATTGCAATTATATCTATGTCATCACCATTTGTTGTAGTAACTTTTTGTTTTTGAGAAATGGTTGATAAGGCCCTATGGTAATCTCTGTATTTTGCAGCATTTTCAAAATCCAAAATTTCACTTGCCTTATTCATCTTATTTATAACTAAATTTGGTATATAATCAGATTTATTTTCTAAAAAATTTTTGATTTTATTTATATTATCCATATATTCTTTTTCATCTCCCTTACCAACGCATGGAGCTTTACACCTATTTATATAATAATTTAGACAAGGTCTATCTAATTGCTGTCCCTTATCAAAATTTAGATTGCAAGTTCTTATTGGGTAAAGTATATGAAATAATTCTATTACATCATTTACTGCATAAGCATCAGGATAAGGGCCATAGTAATAGCCCTTATCTTTTTTTACATTTCTTACTTTTTGAATTCTAGGAAATTTTTCATTTGTAATTTTTATATATGGATATTGCTTATCATCTCTTAGAACAATATTATATTTTGGTCTGTTTTTCTTTATTAGATTTGATTCTAACACAAGAGCTTCGACTTCATTTTCTACAATTATATATTCAAAATGATTTATATGACTTACCATAGCAAGAACTTTTCTGCCCTTATTTTTGTTGTTGTCAAAATATTGGCTTACACGTTTTTTTAAATTTATAGCCTTGCCAACATAGATTATTTCATCTTGGCTATTTCTCATTATATAAACGCCTGGTAGGTCTGGTAATTCTTTTAGCTTTTCCTTTATTTGATTGTTCATCAAATCTCTTTACATCTTTCTATCAAATATTCTAAATCTGATCCTTCAAGATATGGAGATAAAACTTCTTGGCATTTTTTGTTATATACATTTATCCATTCTATTTCCCACTTATCCATCATATCCATATTTATTGGTCTAGTATCAATTGGCACGTAAGTTAGACATTCGAATTTCATAAATTTACCAAATTCATTTTCCAAATCTTTTTTCACATAAACTTCGCTTTCAATTCTTACTCCGTGTTTATCTGCTATATATAGACCCGGCTCAATTGATGTTGTCATGTTTTCTAATAATTCTACATCATTAAATTGAGAAATATTATTTGGGCCTTCGTGAACTGTTAAGCTAAATCCGACTCCGTGGCCTGTTCCATGGAAATAATCTTTTCCAGCTTTCCACAATGGATATTTAGCAATTGCATCTAATCTTTGTCCTTTGGTTTTTTCTTTAAATCTTGCACTCATCAAGCCTATATGAGATTTTAAAACTAGGGTATAGTCTTCTTTTTCTTCATCAGTCAATTCTCCAAGGGCAATTGTTCTTGTTATATCTGTAGTTCCTTCTTTGTAATGAGCTCCTGAATCTACCAATAAAAGTGATTTTTCTTCGAGAGTTTTTGATGAAAGTGAAGTTGGTTCATAATGGACAATAGCTCCATTTTCTTTGTAGCCTGCAATTGTTTCAAAAGAATCTTCAATATATGATTCATTTTCTTTTCTTAAATCTTGCAATTTTTTGCTAGCTATAAGCTCTGTCAAAGAACCTGTACTTGTTCCAACTTCAACCCAATTAAAGAACTTAATTAAACTTACACCATCAATAATATAAGCTTTTCTTTCATTTTCTAATTCAGTTTCATTTTTAATCGCTTTCATTTGAGTTGAAATATTTACACCGCTAGTAATTCTTACATTTGAATTTATAGAATCAAAAATTGCAACGTTAGTTCTTTCTGGGTCTATATAAATTCTATTTTTCCCCTTAATATTTTTTAATAAAGAATAAATATAATCATAAGAATGAACTTTTACCTTATTTTCTTTTAAATAATCCAAAACTTCATCGTCAAGTTTATCTTGGTCTATGCAAAGATGAATTTCATCCATTGAAACCAACAAATATGACAAAACTACTGGAGTATATCCAATATCATTTCCTCTAATATTTAAAAGGTAACAAATATCTTCTGGAGATCCAATAAAATTATAATCGCAATCTTTTTTCTTTAATTCTTCTCTTAATCTATTTATTTTTGATTCTAAACTTTCGCCAACATATTTTTGATCATAAATCCAAACTTTTTCTTTTGGAAGGCTTGGTCTATCTTCCCAAATTTGAGAAATATAATCTATGTCATAAACCAAAGCACGTGATGCCATATTTTCACTTAAAGATTTATAATCTTTTACTGAATAACAAGTACCATCAAAACCAATTTTTCCAAATTCTCCAACTTCTTCCAACAAAAATTCTTCCATAGTTGGATCTTCATCAAAACCTTGTTTATAAAATTCAAATTCTGAATATTTTAATTCATTTGCAGCTTGCAAAAAATATCTTGAATCTGTCCAAAGTCTTGCCTTATCTTTTGTAACAACGCAAACTCCCGCAGAGCCAGTAAAACCTGAAATAAATTCGCGAGTTTTATAATAATCACTAATATATTCTGATTGATGAGGATCAGATGTATTAATAATATAAGCATCTATTTTTCTGCTAGCCATTAGCTCTCTAAGCTTTTCTAGTTTTTGATCAATATTCATAATTTCTCCTTTTTTTTTTATAATCTTATTCATATTATACCATTGTTGCATAATATAAAAATTGATTTTTTTAGGCGCTTTCTATATAATTAATAATGCTAAATAAAGAATAAAAAAGAGAGAGTGATTAAATGAAATTAGGAATAGTTGGCCTACCAAATGTAGGCAAATCAACTTTATTTAATGCAATTACAAAAGCTGGAGCAGAAATTGCAAATTATCCTTTCTGCACAATAGATCCAAACGTAGGACTTGTAAATGTTCCAGATTATAGAGTTGATTATCTTGCAAAAATGCACAATTCAAAAAAAATTGTACCAGCAGCTATAGAATTTTATGATATAGCAGGACTTGTAAAAGGTGCAAGCAAGGGCGAAGGATTAGGAAATAAATTTTTATCAAATATAAGAGAAACTGATGCAATAGTAGAAGTTTTGCGTTGTTTTAATGATCCAAATGTAACCCACGTAGATGGTAACATTGACCCATTAAGAGATATTGAAACAATAAATTTTGAGCTTATACTTTCAGACCTTGAGCTTGTTGAAAAAGTTTTGGTAAAAAGAGAAAAAGTCGCAAAATCTGATAAATCAGCAAGAAGCGAAGTTGAATTATTAAAAAGAATAAAAGAAGTTTTGGAAGAGGGAAAATCTGCCAGAGTTTTAAATTTACACGATGAAGAAAAAGCTCTTCTTAAAACCTACCAACTTCTTTCAACAAAACCAATAATTTATGTTTGCAATGTCGATGAAAGTGATGTTGCAAATAACGGAGATGATAATGAATTTGTTCAAAAAGTTAGGGAATTTGCCAAAGAAGAAAACGCTCAAGTTTCTGTTGTAAGTGCAAAAATTGAACAAGAAATATCAGAGCTTGAAAGCGAAGAAGAAAAGAAAGAATTTTTGGAAATGATTGGTTTAAGTGAATCAGGTTGCGATCAAGTTATAAAAGATTCTTACAAAACTTTAAATTTAATCTCATTTTTGACAACAGGAGAAGATGAAACAAGAGCTTGGACAATTACAAATGGAACAAAAGCTGTAGATGCTGCTGGGAAAATCCACACAGATATACAAAGAGGTTTTATAAAAGCAGAAATCGTAAGTTTTGATACTCTAAAAGAATATGGTAATATGGCAAAAGTAAAAGAACATGGTCAACTTCGTATGGAAGGAAAAGATTATGTTATGAAAGATGGAGATATTACCAATTTTAAATTCAATGTTTAGGTGAAATATGAAAAAACAAGCTAAACTTATTGTTCATACAGGTTCTATGTTTTCTGGAAAAACAACTTCCCTATGGCGTGAGCTTTATAGGATGAAAGTTGCAGGATACAAAACAATTGCATTCAAACCATCAGTTGATTCAAGACATGAAGATGAAAAAATAATAAGCCATGATAATTTGGAGCTTGATGCGATTAAAATAGAATCCATAAAAGAAATTTTGGATTATGCAAAAAATAATGAAATTGATGCTATAGGAATTGATGAAGTTCAATTTTTCCCAGACAAGCCATCAAAAATTGTAGATTATTTTGTAGAACTTATGCAAAATCATATTACAATTGTTGTGTCAGGACTTGATATGGATTATAAAACAAAACCATTTGAAGTTGTAAAAGAGCTGATGCCAATAGCTGACGAATTAATAAAACACCACGCAATTTGTGCATCATGCGGAGAAGATGCTTGGGTTTCTTTTAGAAAATCTTACAATGAAGAAAGAATAGAAATCGGAGCTCAAGATTCATACGAACCTTTGTGTAGGTCATGCTACAATAGAAAAATGAAAGATAGAGAAAAAAATAAAAATCAAATATCATTAGATGAAATTTAAACTGCTCTTTATTGGGTAGTTTTTATTTTTAAAAAATTTTATATTTACAAACGAAAAAAGGCTGCTATTTATAGCAACCTTATTTTTGTTTATAAAATTATTATCTTTCAACTACTAGAGCTGTTCCCATTCCTCCACCTATACAAAGTGTAGCAAGACCTTTTTTAGAATCTCTTTTTTCCATTTCGTATAAAAGTGTTGTAAGAATTCTTGCTCCTGATCCTCCGATTGGGTGACCTATTGCAATTGCTCCACCGTTTACATTTGTTTTTTCTGGGTCAAATCCCATTTCATTTCTTACAGCGTATGATTGAGCTGCGAAAGCTTCGTTTGATTCAACTAAGTCAAGATCTTCAACTTTCCATCCTACTTTTTCAAGAGCTTTTTTACTTGAAGGGATTGGACCTGTTCCCATAACTTTTGGATCAACACCTGCTGATGCATAACTTACGATTGTAGCAAGTGGTTTAACGCCTAATTCTTTAGCTTTTTCTTCGCTCATAACTACAAGACAAGCTGCTCCATCATTAATTCCTGATGCGTTAGCTGCTGTAACTGTACCATCTTTTATAAATGCTGGTCTTAATTTAGAAATTCCTTCTTGTGTTACACCGTCTCTGATATATTCATCATCTTCAACAACTGTAACATTTCCTTTTCTATCTTTAATTTCTACTGGAGCGATTTCATCTTTAAATCTTCCTTCAGCACGAGCCTTGCTTGCTCTTTGTTGACTTACTGCTGCAAGATCGTCTTGCATTTCTCTTGTGATTCCATATTTTTCAGCTACATTTTCAGCTGTAACTCCCATGTGATAATCATTGTAAACGTCCCAAAGACCATCAGTAATCATTTCGTCAACAAATTTTTTATTTCCCATTCTAGCTCCCCATCTAGATTCATTAGATAAGAATGGGGCGTTTGACATACTTTCAGCACCACCTGCTAAAACAACGTCAACATCTCCTGCTAAAATCATTTGAGCTGCAAGTGAAACAGTTCTAAGTCCTGATCCACAAACTTTATTAATTGTCATTGCAGGTGTTGTTATTGGGATTCCTGCTCCTAATGAAATTTGTCTTGCAACGTTTTGTCCAAGTCCTGCTTGTAAAACGCATCCTAAAACAGTTTCTTCAACATCTTCTGGTTTAATTCCAGCTCTTTCGATAGCTGCTTTAGCTGCAACAACACCCAAATCAACTGCGCTTTGTGATTTTAAAGCTCCACCAAAACTTCCTACTGGAGTTCTAGCTGCACTTGCAATTACTACTTTTCTTGTCATAATTTCCCCTTTCGATTTTATATCTGATAAATTGTTATCTTAACTTACAATACGATTATAACATGTAGTTAAAAATTTATCAAACATTTTCTAATAATTTTTATTTGGATTTTGAAATCCTTTTTCTAATATTTTTACTTACAATAAAAATATACAGGATAAAAAAATAATTGCAAAAAATTTCTAATAAAAAACATCCAAAAACAAATTTGGATGCAAAAATTTATTTATTTTTATTTAATTTTAAATATAGGCTAGTTAGGATAATTATAAGAATTAGAGGAATTATCCATGGAAAATCTACAATATTTAAGGAGATAACTTGTATAATTTTTTTCAACACAGATTCTAAACTTACTAAAAATGAAAGATTTACATTAAACATTTCTTTTAAAATATCTATCAAACTAATTAGAGCATCCATAAATGAAACAATTGTTACAACAATAAAAGAATTTCTAATTACTAATTTATCGAGAGAATTTTTCCCGATCAAATTAAATACTACTAAAACAATTGCTAAAGGATAGACAAATTGTAAAAATGGTCCTGTAATCTTTACTATTGATTCCACTCCAAGAACAGATAATAATAAAGACACTAAAGCTATTGCTATTGCAAGAAAACTATAATTGAATTTATTTTTAGAAAATTCTGCGAAAATATTAGAGATTGATGAAATCAAGCCTACAGATGTTGTAAAACATGCCATAATAATTGCGACTAATAAAACAAATTTGCCCTTATCTCCAAGAATTTTTTCTGAAATATAATTTAATAAAATAACTCTTGAATCTGTATCAATACTTGTTGAGGCACTTGCTCCCAAAAAAGTTAATGAGATATACACAAAAGCAAGTCCAAAAACTGCAATTAGTGATGCCTCTATCGTCTTTTTTAATAATTGATTTTTATAGCCTTTTTTTATTACGCTTTCTACAATTATTGGTGTAAATGCGAGAGCTGCCAAAGCATCCATTGTATTATATCCTTCAAGCATTGAATCAGAAAATATTTTACTTAAATCTATATTAATTTCTTTTATTTGTCCAATTGGATTTAACATTCCAACAATTATCATTATAAATAAAGAAATTAATAAAAGTGGCGTCAAAAATTTTCCAATTAAATCTACAACAGAATTTTTTGCCAAAGACAAAAACAATGATAATCCAAAAAATATTAAAGTAAAGACCCAAATATTTACATTAAAGCCTGCTGATTGTACCATCTCAAAACTTGTAGCTGCAGTTCTTGGAATTGCTCCTAAAGGTCCAATACAAAGAGCAATAATTAAAACTATTGCTTTTGAAAGCCTATCTCCTGCAAGTGAAGTAAAAGTAAAAATATTTCCTTGCCTTTTTGCCATACTAACTACAGCAAGCAAAGTTAATCCGACTCCTACAATTGTAAAGGCAATAGATGCCAATAACCACTTATCTCCATAAGTATATCCCAACATTGGTGGAAAAATTAAATTCCCCGCTCCAAAAAACATTGCAAATAATGCAAATCCTATTACTAAAATATCCATAACTCCTCCTTAAAGCTGTACTTTTATATTTTACCATTTTTTTGATTACTTATTAAGTCTTTTTTAAAGTTTTTTACAAATTTTTAATTATTTTCTTTAAATTTTAATATTTTTCTTTGAGAAATATATTTATTTATAAATTTGAAAACATTTTATTATGAATTTTTATAAGATTTGACATATATTTCCAATGAAATAAGTAAAATTATCCATTTTTTAAAAAGCTATTTTTAACGAAAAAAATAGGAGATTTCTCTCCTATTTATATGATTCTATAAATTTTTTGTCATCTTCTGTCAAAGAAAAATTATTTTGGTCAGTTATTATTTCTGCTCCTTCTTTTCTTATGACAAGTTGGTGTTCAAATTGTGAACAAACGGAACCATCTTTTGTTCTTGCTGTCCATCCATTTGAGTCCATTTTTGATTTCCAATCGCCAACTGCTATCATTGGCTCAATTGTAAATACCATATTTTCTTCTATTCTAGGACCAAATCCTTTTTTTCCATAATGTGGAACTTGTGGATCTTCGTGCATTTCTTTTCCAATTCCATGACCTATAAAGTCCCTTATAACTGAAAATCCATTTTCGCCCTCAACGTATTGTTGAATTGCATAACCTATATCTCCAATTCTGTTTCCTGGTTTTGCAGCTTCAATTCCTTTGTAAAGAGCTTTTAAATTCACATCAACTAACTTTTCATTTTCTTCGCTCAATTTTCCAATTTTATAAGTCCAACAAGAATCTGCAAGTCCTCCCTTGTAATCAATTACATTATCAATTGAAACTACATCGCCTTCTTTTAGTACATAATCTGAAGGAAATCCGTGACAAATTTCATCATTTACAGATATGCAAAGTGTATATGGAAATCCTTGATAGCCTAATTGGGCAGGTCTTGCATTTTTGTGTTTTATAAATTTATTTGCAAAATCGTCAAGAAATTTTGTTGTTATTCCAGCTCTTATTACTTCTTTTATGGCAAGGTGTGTTTGGCAAAGAATTTCTGAAGCCCCATACATTTTTTCTATATCATTTTCTGTATAAAGTCTTATCATTAAAATTCCTTAAAATTTTATAATTCTTTTTGAGCAATAAATTGGAATTTTGAGCCGTCTAATTTTGGTTCAACTTCCCAAATTGAATTTATTGATATTTCTTTTGTTAATTGATCAAAATAATACATTACAATTCCTGCATCAACTAAATTTGCTTCGTCTTTGTAATCTTCTAAATATAAATTTACAAAATTATCTTTTAAAACAAATCTCCATGGTTGTGAATTGTATGATGATGGAGCAAATCTTAGGTATGAGAATAAATCATCAAGTCCTCTTTGGGAAAGTTCTTCTACGCTTGCCTTATGATCTAAATCATCAATAAATACAAATTCATTTATTCCTTTTCTATCATCGTATCTGTGTTCTCTAACTTCTTGTTTTGTAGCTTCGCCAATTGCAAGAATTGACATAATTTTTCCTTCAGCATTTACAAAAGCTGATTTTAAAATATCATCGCTTACTCCGCTTACTGTAATGTAACAAGAAGCTAGTCCTTGTTCATCTAATTTTGTAATTAATTCTTCAAGACCATAAGATCCTTTAACAAGAGCAGATTTGCTATCATTTGTAATATCAAGGGCAACATACAAAGGTGCTTTTATCATAACTCCCTTGTAGCCAGCGTTTCCTTTTAATTTAAAATAAACTTCTTCTCCCTTATTATTTACTTGGTAATGAAGATCCTTTTCACCAAATTTATTTTCTAATTCTCTTGTAATTTGGTAAATCTTTTTAATTTTTTCATCATCTACTTTTTCATCTTTAAAATCTCTAGTAGAAGTTCTTGTTTTTAAAAAATTTGTAGTTAACATAATTCCTCCCGTTTTAAATATTATACCTTAAATCGTCAGTTAATAAATAAATTTATTAAATCCTCTATAATTAAATTCTTATACTTATATGATAAAATATAAATATGAAATTTACAAGCAAACAATTACAAGCTGCAAAACATTTGGATGGTCCTCTTTTAGTTTTGGCAATTCCAGGTTCTGGAAAAACTACCATGCTTTTAGAAAGAATAAAATTTTTGTCAGAACATATTGATTCTTCAAAAATTTTGAATTTAACTTTTTCTAGAATCCAAGCTAATGATATGAAAAAAAGATTTGATAGCAAGGATTCAAATTTTATGACTATTCACGCTTTTTGCTATCTTATAATTAGAAATTATTTAAAAAAATATAATAGACAAGTAAATCTAATAGAAGATGAGAAAATTTACAATAAGTATAATCTTGTTGGAGAAATTTATAAAAGCATTAATAATAAAAAAATGTCCAAAGAAGATTTAAATTTATTTTTCCAAAAAGTATCATTTATGAAAAATTCTCTCCTTGATATTTCTTATCTGAAAAAAGTTGAAATTTCTAATATAAAAGAAATTTATCTGGAATATGAAAAAATAAAAAAACAAAAACACCTTCTAGATTTTGATGATATGCAAGTTTATGCCTTAGAATTATTAAATGATGAGTCTTTATTAAGATCAATAAAAAATAAATATAAATATTTTCAACTTGATGAAGGGCAAGATACTTCGCTTTTGCAATTTAAAATTTTAGAAAAAATAGTTATGCCAGAAAATAATCTTCTTGTAGTAGCAGATGACGACCAATCAATTTATTCCTTTAGGGCGTCAAATCCTACTTACCTATTAAATTTTACAAAAATTTACAAAGATGCAAAAATAATGACTCTTGATACAAACTACAGGTCTGGTAAAGAAATTATAAAATTGGCCAGCACTTTTATAAAACAAAATAAAAATAGGTACAAAAAAGATTTTAAAGTAAATAGAAAAAATCCAAGCCAAATAAAAATAAAATCTTTCAAAAATTTTTCAAAAGAATATGCTTATATACTTGAAAATATTGATAAAAACGAAAATACTGGAATTTTATTTAGAAATAATATTTCAGCAATTTCTCTAATTTCTTACCTATTAGAAAATAATATTGATTTTTCAATAAATTCTAAAATAATGGATTTTTTTGAATCAAAAATTTTTCTAGATATGATTAATATAATTAATTTTTCAAATGATTTTAATGATGTAGAAATTTTTTCTGAAATTTACTATAAGATTTCATCTTACTTATCAAAAGATGACATAGAAAAACTTATGTATAAGCCAGTTAATGAGAATATTTTCGAATTTTTTGAAAATTCTGATATAGAAGATTTCAAAAAAGACGCCTTATTTAACATAGAAAAAAAGCTAAATCATCTTAGAAAATTAGACATTAATAAAAAAATTTCTTTCATATACCAAAGCCTTTCTTATAAAGATTATATTGACATGTTAAGTAGAAAATACAAGGAAGAAACTGTAAATAAAGATATTTATATAGAAAGCCTAAAATATTTTACAAAATCATGCGAAAATCTTGACCAAGTATATGAAAAAATTAAAATTATAGAAAAAAAATCTAAGTCTTTAAGCGAAAATAATTTAAAACTTTCAACTATCCACTCTTCTAAAGGTCTTGAATATGACACAGTCTTTGTAATAGATTTAATTAAAAATGAATTTCCTATAATATTAGATGAAGAAAATTATTTTGAAAGATTGGAAGAAGAAAGAAGAATTTTTTATGTTGCAATCACAAGAGCAAAAAATAATCTACATCTTTTGTCACTAAAAAACAGAAATAATAAAAAAGTAGAATCATCAATTTTTTATAAAAGCAGTCAAGAAATAATAAAAAATAGCCTTGGGTCAAAGTAATAAAACTTTGAACCAAGGCTATAATCATATTTATATATAAATTTTTTCCAAAATTCCATTTAAATAAGCAAGTACTATTCCATAATTTGTCATTGGAATATTTTTCTCTTTTGCAAGTTTAATTCTTTCTTTTACATATTTTTCATTAAACATACAAGCTCCGCATTGAATTATCAAATCATACTTTTCAATATTTTCAAAATCATCGCCCCTTGCAAATTCAATTTCTATATTATCATAATTTTTTTTCAATAATTTTGGAATTTTAACTCTTCCTATATCTTCAGAAATTGGAGGATGAGAACAAGCTTCAGCAATTAAAATTTTTCTTGTTCCCTCATCTAATTTTTTTACAGATTCTATATAATAATCTATATCTCCCTTAAAAGCAGAAAATAAAACAGAAAAAGAAGTTAATTTTATGTTCTTATCCAAAATATTATAAACTTCTTTAAAATATTGAGAATCCGTTATTACAAGATCAGGTTTTTTATTAAAAGAATTTAAGGTATTTTCTAGATTTTTTAAATTTGTAGAAACTGCCGTTGCATTTTTATCTATAATTTCTCTTATAGTCATAACTTGCGGCTTTATCAGCCTAAATTTTGGAGCTTCAGCATCTTGAGGAATCACAAGCAAAACCAAATCATTTTCTTTAACAAGATTTTTTGTAATAGTCTTATCCTCAATTTTAAAATCCGACCTAATCTTATCAAAAAATTTGTCCCTATCATTTTTATTTTTTAAATTAATTTTTAAGGGATTTATGCTTTCAAATTTTTCAAATATTTTTTCTCCAATATCCAAATCCTGTTTGCTTGCAATAAAAATTATATTTTTATATTCCTTTTTTAATTTAAAAATATAATCAAGCTCATCTTCCATAGACAAAAAATACAAAATAAGATCAGCTTTTTCTATTGTTTTTTTTGTTTTTTCTATTCTTTTTTCATACAAATTTGTATCATCATCAAATCCTGCCGTATCAAAAAATAATACTGGACCAAAATCATGAATTTCCATTGATTTTTTTATAGGATCTGTAGTAGTTCCTTTTTGACTTGAAACAATAGAAACATCTTGGTCACTTATATAATTTAAAAATGAAGATTTGCCAGAATTTGTTTTACCTAAAAGAACAAGACTAAATCTTTCTGAATTATATGCTATCATACGTGTATATCTCTTTTTCCATCTCTAATTTCATCTAGCCATTTTTTTGTATTGGCACGAAGATTTGGATTTTGAATTTTTTCAATTTCCCTATTTATTAAAGCCCTACCATCTTTTCTAGTTTTTTCGCTTGCATAGTCTGTCAAATATTCATCCAAGGTAAGAATGGCGTTTGGTTGGCACATATTTCCTATTCCATGATCTTTTACAATTTTCATAAAATCTTTTCCAACCCTACCTTCTCTGTAGCAAGCTGTACAAAATGATGGTAGATAATCCATATTTAATAGCCAATCAACAACTTCATCCAAGCTTCTATTATCTGCAAGTTCAAATTGATTTGAACCTTCTACATCTCCAATATCTTCTGAATAACCACCTACCGTAGTTTTTGATCCTCCAGAAATTTGGCTTATTCCAAGATCCAATACTTTTTCTCTAACTTTTTTAGATTCTCTTGTAGATATTATCATTCCTGTATAAGGAACAGCAAGTCTAAGACAAGCTACGATTTTTTCAAACATTTCATCGCTCAAAGAATTGTCAAATTCATTAGGGTCTATATCATCTGCTGGTTGAACCCTTGGAACAGAAATTGTATGTGGCCCACAATTAAATCTAGCCTCCAAATGTTCTGCATGCATTAATAAACCAATAAATTCATACTCATATGATTGAAGACCAAATAATACTCCACAGCCAACATCATTTATCCCAGCACTCATAGCCCTATCCATAGATTCTGTATGATAATTATAGTCATGTTTAGGGCCTGTTGGATGCAGCAATTCATAGTTTTTCTTATTATAAGTTTCTTGGAATAAAATATATGTACCAATTTCTGCATCTAATAATTTTTTATAATTTTCTTCTGTTGTAGCTGCTATATTAACATTAACTCTTCTAATAGAACCATTTTTGTGTTTTATAGAATAAATTGTCTTAATTGATTCTAACACATAATCAATAGGATTATTTACTGGATCTTCACCAGTTTCAAGAGCAAGTCTTTTATGTCCTAAATCTTGAAGAGCAATAACTTCTTTTCTAATTTCATCCTGACTTAATTTTCTTCTAGGAATAGTTTTATTTTTTGCATGATAAGGACAATATAAACATCCATTTACACAATAATTTGATAAATATAAGGGTGCAAACAAAACTATTCTATTTCCATAGAATTTTTCCTTTAATTTTTTAGCTAATGAAAAAATTTCTTCATTCAAATCTTCTTCTTGACAAGAAAGCAAAACAAAGGCATCTCTGTGACTAAGTCCGTGAGCTTTTTTCGCCTTTTCTAATATTTCTTTAATTAATTTCCTGTCATTTTTATGTTCTCTTCCATAATCTAGTGATTCAAGGATTTCTTCGTGATTAATAAATTCTTCTGCATTATTAGATTTCACATCATATTTTGCCATTTTATCTCCTTTAAGATTAAAAACCACCCTAAATAAGGATGGTTTTGTTAAGTTTTATATTCAGCTTTAAAATTTTCACTAAATTTGTTAAGTTTACCAAAAATTTATTAGATAAATTTATTCGTAAAACTTTTTATTAATTCTTTTTTATTATATCACAAATTAAGTTAATATATAAAATAATTAGATTTCTCTTCTTTCCTCTAAGGCTCTTTCTAAAGTAAGCTGATCAAAATATTCCAAATTTGATCCAACAGGAATTCCAGAAGCAATTTTTGATACCTTTACATTTTTTCCTTCTAATAAATGTGCCAAAAATAAACTCGTTGTTTCTCCTTCTATCGTTGATGAAATAGCTAAAATAATTTCTTTTATATCTTCCTTATCAATCCTATCTAATAGTTTATCGATTGATAAGTCTTCAGCCTTTACATTATCAGAAGGAGAAATAAGACCGCCCAAAATATGATATTTTCCATGATATACTGAGGATTTTTCAATTGCATATAAGTTTCTTACATCTTCTATTACACAAATTGTATTTTCTTCTCTCGAAATATCTTTGCAAATTCCACAAATTTCATCTTCAGTTAAATTTCCACAAATTTTACAAGGATGAATTTTGGATTTTACTTCTAGTAAAGATTTGGAAAATTCTTCTACGCTTTCTAAATCTCTTCCAACAATACTCATAGCAAGTCTTTCTGCGCTTTTTTTGCCGATAGTTGGTAACTTTTGAAATTGTTCTATTAATTTATTTAAACTTTCAGGATATAAACTCATTACATTAGTCCAGGAATATTAATATTTCCTGTTAATTTTCCCATTTCTTTTTGACTATATTCATCTGCTTTTTTTAAAGCATCATTTATTGCTGCAACAACAAGATCTTCTAACATTTCTGTATCTTCAGGATCTACAACATCTTCATCAATTTTAATTTTGACAACTTCTTTTTTTCCATTAACAACAGCTTCTATTACTCCACCACCAGCTGTTGAAGAAAATTCTTTTTCTTCAATTTCTTGTTGGGTTCTTGCCATTTCTTGTTGCATTTTTTGTACTTTTTTCATCATACTATTCATATTTCCGCCGCCTGGGAATCCGCCTCTTGCCATTTTTTACTCCTTTATTCTTCAATTATTAAATTATTTCCAAAAACTTTTTCTAGTTTTTTCATCACATCATCATTCGAATCATTTTTTGATTCTCTTATACTATTATTCTTGTTAGATTTTTTTTTGTCAATACTTGATACCTTTATGGTAAAATCTCTTCCACTTACATTTTTTAAAATTTCTTTAATTTTTGCTTTTGAGCCCTCTAAAAATTGATAATATAAATTATTAGTAAAATAAATTGTAAAAATGTCAACATTTATATCATAATTAAATCCTTCGTCCCTTATCCAAACTTTTAAAATAGGCGAACAAGATGAGGTAAATTCATTTAAAAATATATTTTCTTCTTCCTTATCTAAGCTTATATTTTCAAATGTTTTTTCACTTTCTATGTCTTCATTATCACTATGCTTATTTTCAAAATTTTCTTCTATTTTATTATCAATTTCTTTATTTTCTATATCCTTATTTTTTTCTTCAAATATTTTTTCATTTTTATCAAGCTTTTCAATATTTTTTTCTTCTTTTTTTTCATAATCTAGGCTAGGTTTAGAATTTTTTATAAAATTATCCAGATTAATATTTTCAAATTTTTTATCTACTAATTTATTTATAATATCTATTGAATTTGAAGAATTATTTTCTTCTAATTTTTTTAATCTTGATAAAATATTTTCATCATCTTTTAAATTAATTAGCCTTAAAATCGCCATTTCCATAAGCAAGGCTGAATTATCAGATATTTTCATCCTATTTGAATAATCATTTAAAATTTCCAAGTAGGATACTAGCCTATCAGATGAGATTTTTTCTATTTTTTCCTTTATCAAATCCAAATAATCTAAATTTTCAATATATTTTTGATTTTGACTTGTCTTATAAATCATAATATCTCTAAAATATCCAACAAGCCCATCTAAAATATCCTTGTCATCTTTGTTATTATTTCTTAAATCAAAAAGCAAGTCCAAGGAATCTTTTTGATTATATGAAATTATATTAGATATTAATTTATCCAATGATTCAAAATCAACAAGGCCCAAAATGTTTTCTACATCTTTCAATGTAAAATTATTTTTGTCAATTGATAAAACTTGATCTAAAATCGAAAGAGCATCTCTCATAGCACCCTTTGCTTTTTTTACAATAAGCTCTTTTGCCTCTTGTTCGATTGTAATATTTCTATCGGATAAAATTATATCAATTTGTTTGATTATATCTTCTCTACCAATTTTGTTAAATTCAAATTTTTGAACTCTAGACAAAATGGTCTTTGGAATTTTTTCAATTTCTGTTGTTGCTAGAATAAAAACCAAATGACTTGGTGGCTCTTCCATAATTTTTAATAGGGCATTAAAAGCCTCTCTTGTAATCATGTGAGCTTCGTCAATAATATAAACCTTGTATTTTAAATTATTTGGCGGATAAACAACTGTTTCTTTTAAATTTCTAATATCGTCAATTCTTCTATTGCTTGCTGCATCCATTTCAACAACGTCCATTGTTGATTCTTCTTCTATTGATTTGCAATTTTCACATTCACCACAAGGTGATGAGTCGATTGGATTAAGGCAATTAATTGCCTTAGCAAAAATTTTTGCACAAGTTGTCTTTCCGCATCCTCTCTCTCCTGCAAATAAATATGCGTGAGATATTTGCCCAGACTTAACTTGATTTTTTAAAACATTTACAACCCTATCTTGTCCCAAAACATCAGAAAATTTTTGGGGTCTATATTCTCTATATAAAGCTTTTGCCATAATAATTCCTTTCCCTAAAGATTATACCATAGTGAAAATATTTTTTTAATTTTTAAATTAATTTGAAATTTTTCAATTTTAAAGTATAGTTTTAATCTGTAAGCATGGAGAGCTGTCCGAGTGGTTTAAGGAGCACGATTGGAAATCGTGTATACATTGATAGTGTATCAAGGGTTCAAATCCCTTGCTCTCCGCCATGCACTAGATGGGGAGTTAGCGGTGCCTTGTAACCTGCAATCCGCTATAGCAGGATTGAATTCCCAAGTTAGGATTTTAAAATATATAGTCTGCCTCAAATAAGCGGTGTTGATTGATGGGTCTTACGCAATAGGAAACTATGAACCATGTCAGGACGGGAACGTAGCAGCATTAAGTAGATCTTCTTATGTGCCGTAAGGTCACCTATCATGAGCTGGCTGTTTGAGTAACGTATAGATTTTAATTTACGAGCTTGGGTGTGCTTACATAATATACTCTATAATGCCTTTTGTTTTGACAAAAGGCTATTTTTTTAAGAAGGAGTAAAAATGATTGGAGAAAATCTAAAAAAATTATTTAATCAACCTACGGCAAACATTATAACTCCAGCTAGCGAAGTTGCAGTTGTTAGAGAAAATGATACACTTTTACATGCGATTATTGTTTTATCAAATAGATCTTATCAAACAATTCCTGTTCTTGATGAAAATGACAGAGTTAGAGGTCTTATTTCTATTTCAAAAATTGTAATTTCATCAGAAGATGTAACATTTTTTAATGAAGAAATACTAACACAAACAAAAGTTAGCGAAGTTATGGACCAAATTGTTCCAATATTATTTGATGATTCTGATCTTGAAGATGTTTTAAGACTTATAATAAATAATAATTTTATATGTATAACTCATAGAAATGGATATTTTGTTGGAATAATTACAAGAAAAACTATTTTGGAAAGATTTACAAATATAGCTCATAATTTAGAAAATGAGTACAAATTAATTAAGAAATTATAAAAAAGGGAGAAATCTTCTCCCTTTTTTATTTTATTTTAAAAATTCCTGAGCCAAAGGCTGGTATATATAATTTATTTTTACTGTGATAATTTTCATTATAACTTGTTAAAACTTTTTCTATTTTTTCTGGCAAATCTATTTTATATTCCAAATCTGTCAAATTAATTATTACCAGATATTCTTTGTTTTTATATATTCTTTTAAATGCATACAAAGAGTATCCTTCTATTTCAAGAATTTTTGTCTTTGATTCATTTTCATATAAATTTTTGTTTCTTATATAAAAATCGCTTAATTTTTTATAAAATTCATTAAAATCTTTTTCATTTTCATTTTGTTTGAAAATATTGATTTTCTTATCAAAATTAAAAGTTTCTAAGGATCCAAATTCATCTGATGAAAAAATCATTTTATTGGAATTTAAAGTATAAACTAATAAAAACAAAGTTTTTAATTGATCATACTTTTTATCATTTGAGTTCATTTTCATTGCAAGAGATGCCCCTTCACTAAGGCTATCAAAATAATTAAATCCAAGTAGATAATTCTTATAATCATTTTCTATAATATTTTTGACTATATAAGAATAATTAGCTCTTTCAAAAGGATTTTTTTGATTTATTTTTATAAGTTTTGCAAGAGTTCTATCATAAATCAAATCAAATCCCAAATCTTCCCTTATGTTGTTTTTCCAAATTGAATTATAAAAACCGATAGATATTTTATTTAAATCATTTATATATTTATTAATATTTCTTATAAAACCTAGCCAATTTTCATTGTATCCTCTTGACTTATCCCCTTGCCAAAATATAAGATTTTCTAAATTTACAATTGCAATTGCGTCAATATTAAATTCTTTAATCAAATAAGTTACAAATGATAAAATAAAAGATTTTGCTAGATTTTTTGTTGGATCTATGTTTATTAATCCACTATAATTATACAAAATATCATCGTAATCATAATTGTACATATTTGAGCCATCAAATTTGTTTAAATATTTTTCAGAGGAGTTAAAACTGCTTATATCAATTTCAAAAATAATTCCAAGTTTATTTTTATGGCACAAATCTATAAATAATTTTATTTTTTCAATTTCAATATAGGTTTCATTTATAGAAAAATAAAAACTTGAGCCGTAAGCAAAATCTTCTTTAAGTCTATTTGCAAAAATAGGCATAAAATCGATGTGGGTAAAATTATTTTCTTTTAAATATTGGATAAATTTATCCATATTTTTTTTATCTTCAAAAATTTTCCCATCAAAATTTTTTGCACTCATTTGGTATATATTTAGATTTTTTTCATTTTTGTACTTGTAAGAAAATTTGTAAGATTTATCATAGACAAGAGAATTTTCATTTTCCTTATCAATTAATTTAGCGTATGGGTCTAATTTATAATATTTTTTCCCATTTTCATTTTCTATTACGTACAAATATTTATCAAATTCCTTAACATTTTTAATAGTTTTTGAAAAAACACCCGTAGAATATTTTCTAAGTTTTTCCTCTGTCCATAAGTTAAAATCTCCTATTATATAAACATTTTTTGCATTTGGGGCAAGGATTCTAAATATGTATGAATTATTTGCCTTTTTGTGATTTCCAAAAAATTTGTAACCATCATATCCCTTACCTTCCAAATATTTTCTAGTATCCATCATTCTTCCTTTCTATATATTATTGCTCACATTATTAATTATATTTTTAATAATGATTTATTTAATATATTATATCACAAAGTTAAATTCTTAGCTTATAGCAAAATTTATCTTGTAGTAAAAGGCTTTTTTCTGTATAATGTATATATAAATAAATTAAAAAGGACAAGATTTATGGAAATTTTAGATAAAAATGAAAACGAAAGTGTAACTGTGCAAAGTATTTACCTTAAAGTGCTATATGCAAAACAATTTTCTTCTTCTGATAAAATAAACTCTAGGATTCATTTTCATCCCTTTACTGAGTTTTATTATATTTTAGATGGGAAGGGAAAATTTTCAATTGAAGATAAGATTATCGATACCAGCAAAGACGACTTTTTTATAATTAATTCAAATGTTGGTCATAGCATTTATTCAAACGAAAATGAAAATTTGACTTTTATTTCTTTTGGTGTTGATAGTATTTTTGTAAAAAATATCAAAAATGACGACAGCTTAGAAGAAGACAAATACATATTTAAAAATATAGAAGAAAATAAGGATTATTTTATAGATTCTTTTAATACAATTCACGATGAATTTAATTCTGGAGATATGTTTGCCCAATCTATGGCAAACGCCAAGGCTAGCGAATTTGTTATCTCCCTACTTAGAAAATATAAAAATGATTTTGAAATAACAAATGATATAAAAATAAATAAACAAATTGATTATATTAAAAATTTCATCGACAATAATTATTCTGAAGATATAAAACTAGAAAGCCTATCAAAAATGGCATTTATGAATAAATTCCATTTAATTGCAGAATTTAAGCAATCATACAGAGTTACACCAATCGATTATTTAATTTTAAAAAGAATAGAAGTAACTAAAAATTTACTAATAAGCACAAACCATTCAATGGAAGAAATTTCATCAATCGTTGGTTTCAATTCACAATCTTATTTTAACCAAGTTTTTAGAAAAAAAGTTGGTATAACTCCATCACAATTTAGAAAAAATCACAGAATTTAAAAAATCATTAGCCACATTCAGGCTAATGATTTTTTTATTTCAATTCTTCAATTCTAATTCTTTCAATTACTCCATCTTTCATACTTATAATTTTAAATTTATAAGAGCCATAAATCAATCTTGTGTTTTCTTTTACCTCGTCAATTCCTTCAATCTTTGCAATTTCATAAACTAAACCGCCCAAAGTATTTGACATATCTTGAGGTAAATCTAATTTGTATTCTTTTTTAATTTGCCTTACAGTCATTGCTGCAGAATAAGTATTGTCGATTTTCGCCATCAATTTATCATCTTTTACAACAAATTTAATAATAGCAAAAATAAGACCAATTGATACAGATCCAATTAAAATATCAATTAAATCAACAGAATACAAAAGCATTTTTCTTGCAATTACAAACAAAATCAAAGTTAAAATAGCTTCATGAGATCTAGTAATTATCATCTCTATTAGCTCAATTCCTACTACCAAAAGAAGGGCATACTTCAAAAATTCATTTAATAGCTCATAATTTTGCCTTAATTGTAAAGTTTGTACAATATCAATCGAATATCTAATTAAATTTGGTACGGACAATAATAAAGTAAGCAAAATAGTCAAACAAATTAAAACTTCAATTATTTTTATGCCCTTATCTATTATATCTTTTATTTTTTTTCCCATAAAATCCTACTTTTTAGTAACTTACACCTTCAGTATATTTAGACGCTGAATTCCAAATTAAAAATTCATCTTGACCACTATCGTAAATTGCTTTAATTTGAGCCTCAACAGCTTTAGCATCATAAACCATATAATTTCCTTTACCAATCCAAGATGCAGTGAAATCTTGAATCCATGGTCTTGATTTTGGTTTGTGTTCAATCTTAGATAATTCTTTTTGTTCTTCTTTTAAATATCTTTTAACTAATTCATAAGGTTCAAGATCAGGTTTTTCTATATCAAAAGAATAAAGTCCCCAATGAGAAGGGTATATCATAGAACTCATAACATCAGCTTGATTAGATATTTCTTTAAAATCTTGACCAATTCCCCCAGCTTTTCCAACTTGCATTGAATAACCAAAAACATCAATTCCACAAGGAGTATCATAAGCTTGGAGCATCTCCCTTGCTTCTTTTACAAAGCTAGTAATGGCATCAACCCTCTTATCCTCATCTTTTTTTTGAATTTTTTCCCATTTTCCTTTTGAATAATCCAATTTTTCATTAAAAGTTTCAAAACCTTCTGCAAATCTTACATAATCAAATTGAATTTCATCAAAACCAACATTTGCTGCAAGCTCAGCAATTTTCAAATTATAATTTCTTACCTCATCCAAATAAGGATTCATAAAAGCTTCATCAAGTCCATTTGTCCACAAAGAACCATCATCCAAATTAAATCCCCAATCATGATGTTTTTCGGTAATAACAGAATCCTTAAAAGTGGTAATCCTACCAATAACATATATGCCTTTTTTATGCATTTTATTTATAAAATCTTCAGCATCAATAACTTTATCAGTAGCATATTTTATATCTTTATTATCAGATTTAAAATCACAAGTAATATTTCCCCAATCATCCTTTATGTCAATAACAACAGTATTTAACTTAGTGCTATCAATCAAATCAAGATTTTTCTTAAAGGACTTTGGATTATTTATTGAATAAGCATTAATATAAATTCCCTTAACACCATCTTTAGGATAATACTTAGATTTCTTTTCATTTAAAGATTTAAGTCTAGATGTATCATAATCCATATTATAATCATCAGGTGTAACTCCAACAAGATAAGCCTCTCCTGTTGGTTTCTTATCTTTCTTATTATTTTCACTTAAATTAGAAGTTATATTTGAAGATGAACTATTATCACTCATTTTATTATTTTTACTTGATGAACAAGAAGAAAAATTAATAGAAATTATGAGCAAAAACAATAGAAATATTTTTTTATTTTTCATATAAACTCCTAGCTAAAATAGATAAAAAAAGAGCAAGTCTAAAAGACCCGCCCTAAATTTATATTATTGAATTACTTTAGAAACAACTCCTGATGCAACTGTTCTTCCACCTTCTCTTACTGC
>NZ_KV803713.1:0-3126 GCF_001811125.1 Anaerococcus sp. HMSC068A02
TCAATAGCTATAAATATTTCCAGTCAAGATTTAAAGTTTAGTATCCATTAGCTTAATACATTACTGCACTTACACCTTGGACCTATCTAAGGTATTTTCTTTACCTACTCTAAGAAATCTTATCTTGAGGCATGCTTCGTACTTAGATGCTTTCAGTACTTATCATTCCCGCACTTAGCTACCGAGCCATGCTAGTGGCCTAACAACTCGTACACCATTGGTGCGTCCATCCCGGTCCTCTCGTACTAAGGACAGCTCCTCTCAAATTTCTTACGCCCACGCTGGATAGGGACCGAACTGTCTCACGACGTTCTGAACCCAGCTCGCGTGCCTCTTTAATGGGCGAACAGCCCAACCCTTGGGACCTACTCCAGCCCCAGGATGAGACGAGCCGACATCGAGGTGCCAAACCTCCCCGTCGATGTGGACTCTTGGGGGAGATAAGCCTGTTATCCCCGGGGTAGCTTTTATCCGTTGAGCGATGGCCCTTCCATGCGGTACCACCGGATCACTAAGTCCGTCTTTCGACTCTGCTTGAGTTGTAGCTCTCGCAGTTAAGCTCGCTTTTGCCTTTATACTCTGCGAATGGTTTCCGTCCATTCTGAGCGAACCTTTGAACGCCTCCGTTACTTTTTAGGAGGCGACCGCCCCAGTCAAACTGCCCAACTGACAATGTCCCATGCCCTGATTCAAGGGCTATGGTTAGAACTTTGATATTAAAAGGTTGGTATCCCACCAGTGACTCCTCCTAGATTGGCATCCAGATATCTCAGTCTCCCAACTATCCTGTACATTTAATCTCAAAATCCAATATCAGCCTACAGTAAAGCTCCACGGGGTCTTTCCGTCCTAGCGTGGGTAAGTCGCATCTTCACGACTACTACAATTTCACCGGATCCTTTGTTGAGACAGTGCCCAAATCGTTACACCTTTCGTGCGGGTCGGAACTTACCCGACAAGGAATTTCGCTACCTTAGGACCGTTATAGTTACGGCCGCCGTTTACTGGGGCTTAAGTTCTAGCCTTCGATTGCTCTAAGCCTTCCCCTTAACCTTCCAGCACCGGGCAGGTGTCAGCTCCTATACTTCATCTTGCGATTTTGCAGAAACTTGTGTTTTTGGTAAACAGTCGCTTGGGCCTGGTTTCTGTGGCCTGATTGCTCAGGCTCCCCTTCTCCCGAAGTTACGGGGACATTTTGCCGAGTTCCTTAACAAAGGTTCTTCCGCGCGTCTTGGTATTCTCTACCTCCCTACCTGTGTCGGTTTTGGTACGGGCGCTTTGGTCTGGATAGTGACTTTTCTTGGCAACCTGGAATCGGCAACTTCTCTACTTATGTTTTCGATACCTATCGGCTTTTAGAATTTGTGAAAAGCGGATTTGCCTACTTTTCTTCCTACGGCTTTAGACCATCTTTTCCATCTGATGGCTTTGCTTATCCTTTTGCGTCATCACTTCTCTCTTAACGACTTCAAGCGGTACAGGAATATAAACCTGTTATCCATCGCCTACGCCTTTCGGCCTTGGCTTAGGTCCCGACTTTCCCTGAGGGGACGAGCCTTGCTCAGGAGTCCTTAGGGTTTCGACGGGGATGATTCTCACATCCCTTCTCGCTACTCATGCCAGCATTCTCTCTTGTATTAGATCCACTTTTGCTTTCGCCTTGGCTTCGTCTCTAATACAATGCTCCTCTACCACTAATAGAGGTATTAAGTTTAGCTATGAGTCCTAGTTTTTAACTCTAACCAGTGATTGTTAGTTCATAATTTCTTATGTTACTCACTTTTGACTTTAGACTTGTGTTTTTTGAATATTTTTTTCTTAATCTTAATATCCTATCTTTTATGTCTGCGTCTGAAATTTGTTTTTCTTTTTAATCTCTTCTGTTTTTGTTAAATATTTCCTAGTCTCATTTGTAAACTTAATCCCTCTATTAATCCGAAGCTTCGGTATTGAATTTGAGCCCCGTTCATTTTCGGCGCAAACCCACTTGACCAGTGAGCTATTACGCATTCTTTAAATGCATGGCTGCTTCTAAGCCAACGTCCTGGTTGTCTTAGTAGATTCACATCCTTTTCCACTTAATTCAAATTTTGGGACCTTAGCTGTCGGTCTGGGCTGTTTCCCTTTCGACTTAGAAGCTTATCCCCCTAAGTCTGACTCCCTGACTTGATTTTTTGGCATTCGGAGTTTGATAGGTTTTGGTACGGTAATCCGCCCTAGACCATTCAGTGCTCTACCTCCTAAAATCTTAGGTCAGAGGCTAGCCCTAAAGCTATTTCGAGGAGAACCAGCTATCTCCGGGTTCGTTTGGTTTTTCGCCCCTATCCACAGTTCATCCGATGCGTTTTAAACCGCACCCGGTTCGAGCCTCCATTGAATTTTACTTCAACTTCACTCTGACCATGGATAGATCACCCGGTTTCGGGTCTATTCTAACTTACTTTCGCCCTATTAAGACTCGCTTTCGCTACGGCTTCTGATCTTAAATCATTAACCTTGCAATTTAGAATAACTCGCTGGCCCATTCTACAAAAGGTACGACATCACGTTCGCTCACGCTCTGTCTGCTTGTAGGCACTAGGTTTCAGGTTCTATTTCACTCCCCTTTCGGGGTTCTTTTCACCTTTCCCTCACGGTACTTGTTCACTATCGGTCACATGTTAGTATTTAGCCTTAGGGGATGGGCCCCCTATCTTCACACCGGGTTACTCGTGCCCGGTGATACTTTCCCTCTCGTTTATTAATGTTTTCGTCTACAAGACTTTCACTTTCTTTGGTTTAGCTTTTCAGATAATTTGACTAACTTTAATAAATCGCTTATGAGTTAGGCTCTTTTCCGTTCGCTCGCCGCTACTTAGAAAATCGATGTTTCTTTCTTTTCCTCCTGCTACTTAGATGTTTCAGTTCGCAGGGTTTCGCCTTACTAAGCTATGTATTCACTTAGTAATGATTGTGTCTTCCACAACCGGGTTGCCCCATTCGGAGACCTAGGGGTCAATGCTTTTTGTGAGCTTACCCTAGTTTTCGTTCACTTACGTCCTTTTTCGCCTTCATGTGCCAAGGCATCCACCTTGTGCCCTTTTTTTCTTGACTGGAAATATTTATAGCTATTTAATTTTATTAGGT
>NZ_KV803714.1:0-4139 GCF_001811125.1 Anaerococcus sp. HMSC068A02
GTTGGTCTATTAAAGTTATTAGCGTTAAGCGTTTATTAGGTTTTATTAATTATACCGCATTTAAAAAAATTAATAAAGAAGTATAAGCGAAGCTATTGACAATGATTATCAGTGCTGATATAATAATACCGACAAGAGTGTCGGTTTGGAGGTTATTTATAAAATGAAAATGGAAGCTGATGAAAGAAAAAAGCAGATTAGACAAGCAGCTATTAAAGTCTTTTTGGATAAGGGATTTAGAAATACAGTTATGAATGACATTATGGAAGCTACTGGGCTTTCTAGAGGTGGCTTGTATCATCATTATGGTTCTACGCATGAAATCTTATACGACATTATGATGGAAGGTAATTTAAATAGAAAGGATGTTATTCAAAAATCAATTTATGATGAAGGATTAATATTAAGTCCACAGTTGTTTTCAAGAATGATTATAGACAAGATACTTGCAGATAATGATTATGTAAAGCTTTATGTTATGTTTTTATGTGAGTTAAAAGAAAATGATGATCTGAAAGAATTATATGTGAAAATAAAAAAAGAGTCCATACAAGTATTTAAAGAATTGTTTTCTACTTTGTTTAACGAGTTACCTTCTGATGAAACATTTGAATTTATGATTAATATTATGAATTCTGGATTGATGGCTTGCGAAATTTTGAATGCACGTGAGAATTTTACAAAAAATAAGATATATCTAACTGAAATGATAGAGACTTATTTTATAAATGTAATGAAAAAAGATGATGAAAGGAGTTAAATTTATGGATCTATTAAAAAAATACATTAAGAGAAATAAAGCACCATATTTTATTTCTGTCTTGTTTTCAATACTTGGAGTAATTTCAAATCTTTTTGTATATATTATTCTAAGTAAGATGATTATATCATTAATTGATGGTAGCCAAGATTTTTATTACTATATAAATAAAATTTTCTTTATACTTTTATGTCTTATAATCAAAGAAGTGTTTATGTTTTTGTCAACAATGATTTCTCATAAAACAGCCTATAAAATAATACGAGATATAAGAAAAAGCCTTATGGAAAAATTATTTAATATGCCATTAGGAGATATATTGAATGAATCTACTGGTAAGTTAAAAGACATAATTGTAAATCAAGTCGATAATACTGAAACAACATTGGCTCATATGATACCTGAGATGACAGCTAATTTAGTCGGACCTATAATATTATTTGTTTACATGTTAATTTTAGATTATAGACTAAGTTTAATATCTTTAATTCCATTAGTTATTGGTGGATTTTTTATGGCAGGGCCGATGAAAAGAATTAAGGTAAAGTTTCCACAAGCAGTTAAAATTAGCCAAGATATGAACAATTCTGTAGTTGAATATATAAATGGAATAGAGGTTATTAAAACATTTAATCAAGGCGAAAAATCTTATAGAAAATACAGGGACAATGTGTATAAAAAGGCGAATTATTATTACAATTGGATGGGAGAAAATACAAGAGACTATGCGATAAGTATGTCTATTGCTCCAGTTGGTATTTTGACAATTATACCATTTGGTTTATATTTCTGTATGAATGGTTCACTAGATGGTGGTGTATTTTTAACATTGATAATCCTTTCTTTTGGGACTATCCAAAATATTATGAGAGTAATGACTTTTGAAGATGATATTGGAAGAATGTCAACTATTTTCGAAGAGATTAAAAATATACTTTCTGCGAGAGAATTATCTCATAAAAATGAAAATTTGGATATAAAAAATTATAATATAGATATAAAAAACGTAGATTTTTCTTATGAAAAAGATAAGCAAGTCCTAAACAATATAAATATAAATATAGAAGAAGGAAGTGTGAATGCTTTAGTAGGCGAATCGGGTTCGGGAAAGTCGACTATTGCAAAACTAATTTCAGGATTTTGGGACGTAGATAGTGGTTCTATAAGTATAGGAAATGTAAATATTAAAGATATGTCCCTTGAAAAGTTATCTACTGTTATTTCCTATGTAGCACAAGATAATTTTCTTTTTGATATGTCAATTAAAGATAACATCAGAATAGGAAATAAAAATGCTAGTGATGAGGAAATAATTGAAGTATGTAAGAAAGCAGCCTGCCATGATTTTATAATGAAGTTGTCAGATGGATATGATACAAGAGTAGGAGAAGCTGGTAAACATTTGTCTGGAGGAGAAAGGCAAAGAATATCAATTGCAAGAGCTATGATAAAGAATGCTCCAATAGTTATTTTAGACGAGGCTACCTCTTATATCGATCCTGAAAATGAAGCCTTGATTCAAGATGCGATATCAGAGCTTGTCAAAGGGAAAACTCTTATTATAATTGCCCATCGTTTAAAGACAATAACAGATGTAGATAATATATTTGTAATTAAAAATGGAGAACTTGCATGTAAAGGAAGTCATGAAGAGCTTTTGAAGGAATCAAAAGATTATCACGATCTTTGGGAAACTGCCTTGAAAGGAGAAGAAAATGCTTAGTGTTTTTAAAAAAATATGGAATTTTTCTATTGAAGAACAAGTGTATATAAAAAAATCAATCTTTGCTAATTTTTTCGGTTCTATTTTTAATGCTCTACAATTTGCAGCCATTTATTATGCGATTTTTGGGATAGTAAACAAGGATATAAGTTTCAAAACAATAGGAATATCATGTTTATTTTTATTAATTAGTATAGCTGGAGTAATTATTTCAAAAAATTCCTCTATGCTCAAACAAACACATGCTGGATATTTTATGGCTGGACACAAGAGAATTGAATTAGGTGAAAAAATAAAAAAAGTTCCCATGGGATTTTTCTCAAGTTTAAGCCTTGGAAATTTAACAACTATTGCAACTACTAACTTAGATAATATAGAGACTTGGGTTCCAACTTTGTATATTATGGTTTTCGGTGGTATGCTTAATGCTATTGTTTTTATCTCATCCTTATTTTTATTTTCTTATAAGGTAGGTCTTGTAGCAATAGTTGGCTCTATTGTATTTTTGTTGATTGTTGCTCGTATGCAAAAAAGGTCTAGTAAAAATGCAGACAAGATTCATGAGATTCAAGTATCACTTACCAAAGAAGTCTTATCAACATTACAAGGAATGCAAATAATAAAATCTTATAATCTTGGAGGAAACAATAATAAGAAACTTGATAAAAGCTTTGATGGTGCAAGTAAATATTCTTTTGATTTAGAAAAAACTATAATGCCATATAGTTTATTAGCTAAAATCATAATAGCTATAACAATTTGTTTGATGTTGTTTATATCAATAAAATTATATTTTGTTGAAAACGGTCAAATAGTCAATACTATTATGATACTTATAGCAAGTTTTGTAATATTTGATGGGCTTATAACATCTGGATCTGCTATGACAATGCTAAGAATGGTTGAGAATGCAATAGATTCTTATTCCTATGTAAATGATATGGAAGATATGGAAGAAGGAGAAGTTTCAGATTCTATAAAAAATCATAATATAGTATTTAAAAATGTTTCTTTCTCTTATGATGATAGACCAATTTTAAAAAATGTATCAGCAGAGATAAAAGGAAACACCATGACTGCCATAGTTGGTCCATCTGGATCTGGTAAGACAACATTTTGCAATCTAATAGCGAGATTTTGGGATGTAAATTCTGGTGAAATTTTAATCGGAGGAAAGAATATTAAAGATTATAAGATAGAAAATCTTATGAATTCAATTTCCATGGTATTTCAAGACGTCTATCTCTTTGAAGATACAATTGAAAACAATATAAAATTTGGAAAACAAAATGCAAGCCATGAAAAAGTTGTAGAAGCTGCAAAAAAAGCAAGATGTCACGAATTTATAGAAAATCTCCCGGATGGATATAATACTATTATCGGAGAAGGTGGAGCAAGTCTATCAGGTGGAGAAAAACAAAGAATATCCATAGCTAGAGCCATGCTAAAAGATGCAGACATAATTATCTTTGATGAAGCAACAGCCAATATTGACCCTGAAAATGAAGATAAATTAAAAGAAGCTATAGAACAACTTACAAAAAATAAGACAGTAATTATGATTGCCCATAGATTAAAAACCATTAGAAATGCAGACCAGATTTTAGTCTTAAAAGATGGCGAAATAGTAGAACGTGGAAATCATGAAGAACTGAT